>JACCXZ010000051.1 GCA_013696745.1 Nocardioidaceae bacterium
CAGTGAACGTCTCCGCACCGGCCACGGAGGCGACCTCGACGTACGCACCGCCGACCAGGTCCCAGGTGATGAGTCGTGGCTCGGCGGGGTCGACGACCCAGTAGGAGGGGCATCCGGCCGCCTCCTGGAGGGACTTCTTGAGCGTCAGGTCGATTCGCCGCGTACTCGGCGAGAGCACCTCCACAGCGAGAACCGGAGCGGTCGGCAGGTCGCGGGACGTGAGGTCGGTACGCCGGGCGACGACGATGTCCGGCTGCACGACTGTATCCGCGGCCAGCGCGACATCGAATGGCGCCAGCAGCACCTTGAGGTCCGCGGGACAGGCAGCGCGCAGCAGCACGAAGAGCTCGCCCAGCATGCTCTGGTGCTCCTGCGAGGGCGACGGGCTCACGACGAGCACCCCGTCGATGAGCTCGTAGCGGTGCCCGTCATCGGGCAGCGTGTCGAGGTCGTCGCGGGTCAGGGCCCTGCCACGGGGTAGCCAGGTCGCCTGGGTCATGGTCACCATGCTGCCTCCTCAGGGCGGTGTTGGCGAGGACCGTACGCGTCATGCCGGCACCGTAGGCGCGAGGCACGGTCACTGGGTCTCGTCGTCCACAGCCCGCCGGTCCTAGGCTCAGCAGATGGCCGAGACGTTCCTCAAGCAGTTCCCCGACCCACTGCACGACGAGCTCCGCCGCCGGGCCGCCGCGGAGGGTACGACCATGAGCGATCTGGTCATTCGCATGCTGCGGGTACAGCTGTCCCTGCCGTCGACGAGGGAGTGGCTGGCCGAGGTCGAGGCGACGCGTACGGGCGCTCCGATCGAGGTCGACATGGCTGCCCTGATGGCAGCGGTCCGCGACGAGGAAACCGGTTGTTGATCGTCGTCGTCGATGCGAGTGCGGTGACTGACCTGCTGGCCGACACCACCCGCGCCGACGCGGTGGCCCAACAGCTGGAGCACGCTGAGTCCCTGGCTGCACCGGAGGTTCTGGTCGTCGAGACGACGTCCGCCCTCCGCCCTCTGGCGTCTGGCTAGGGCCGGCAGCCTGACTCCGACCGCCGATAGGGCGGTGCAGCGGCTGATCCGGTTGCCGGTGTCGCTCGTGGGCCACCGCACACTCGCCGCCAACGCGTGGGCCAGGGGAGAGTCGGTGCGCAACGCAGAAGCGTACTACCTCGCTTGCGCCGAGCTCCTGGAGCGCCACTGCTGACGACCGACCGGCGCTTGGCGCGGGGGCCGCACGACGGCGTCGCCGTCACCGCCGTGACCTAGTGCATCCACCCCGGCGAGAGGACGCCGCCAACGCCGGCAGCCGGCCATGGTGACCATCGTACCCTCCGCGTCGCTGCTCACCGCGGTTCGCGACCGCCTGAGCCTGGGCCTCAGCCGGGCTCGTTTCCGGAGCGACCGCCGAAGTCCGCACGGTTCGACCGGGCAACGCCCGCCCCACGGTGTGCGGCGCGGGAGTCGGTCGCCGGCCAGGACGCGATCTCGGCGCGAGCCCAGTCGGCCCACCGTCCTACGGCGGCGTAGTGCTCGTGGTACAGGCGTGCCGCCAGCGCGCTGACGTGCGCGCGGTCGCGGAAGCGTCCGCCGCCGTCGGCGTACTCGGCGAACACCTCGAGCAGCTCCTCCTGGCGCGCCCGTGCGTCCCGGTCAAGTGCATCCACCGCGGCAAGAGCCTGGTCAGTGCCGGCCTGGTCGCTGAAGATCAGCTGCAGCGCGGCCTCAGACTCGAACCTGGACGCAGTCGGCGGGGCCACCACCCAGCCGGCCAGCGCCGCCCGGCCGGTCGGGGTGATCTGATAGCAGGTCCGGATACGCCCGCCAACCTGCTCGACCCGCGACGTCGTCAACTCACGCTCGACCAGCGCGTGCAGCTCGGCATAGACGCCGCTCTGCGCGCGCGGCCAGATGTAGCCCAGGCTTCGTCGCATCTGCTCCACGAGCTCGTAGGCCGTCCACTCGCGCAGAGCCAGCAGCCCCAGCAACGCGTATGAGGTGGTCGTCAACTTGCGCATGGCCCAAACTACTCCAAGATGGAGTGCGCAGCCCTGAACGACCTACTGACCTAACGACCCACCCACTCGAAGAGGAGATCCATGTCCCGCGAGCAGAACATCAAGGCCCAGGAGCAGCTCGGCGCGCTGATCAACGCTGGTGCGTTCGACCGTCTCGGCGAGGTGTTCGCCGTCGATGCCCTCGACCACGACCCGGCCCCCGGGCAGGCTCCCGGCGCGGCGGGCTTCCAACAGTTCTTCACCGAGTTCGCCGCCGGTTTCCCCGATGCACAGCTCGAGGCACAGACGCTGGTCGCCGACGACGAGCAGGTCGCCCTCGCGTACACCGTGACCGGCACCCACCAGGGCGAGTTCCAGGGCATCGCGCCCACCGGACGCAAGATCGAGGTCCGCGGCGTCCAGATCGGCCGCTTCGAAGACGGCAAGATCGTCGAGCGCTGGGGCAGCAGCGACGAGCTGGGGATCCTGCAACAGCTCGGGGC
>JACCXZ010000068.1 GCA_013696745.1 Nocardioidaceae bacterium
GGCCCTGGTCATCGCGCTGCTGCTCGCCGCCCTCCAGCTCGGGGCCGGTATGACCCGCACGCTGCCCCTTGTCCCCGAGCGCGCCACCGGCTCCTTCGCCGGCGGTCTTGCGGTGGCCTACGTCTTCTTGCACCTCCTCCCGGAGATCGCCAAGGGAAACGAGGCGCTCCGAGACGTGCTGGACGACGTCGTCGAGCGCGCCCCACTCATCGACCTCGGCATCTTCTTCGTCGCACTGGTCGGCTTCGCCGTCTTCTACGGCCTGGAGCGCCTCGCGGGCCGCAGCACAAGCAGACAGGTGGACCGCACGACGCACGAAGCGACATCAGCAGCCGGCGTGTACTGGCTGCACCTCGGTTCGTTCATGACCTACAACGCGCTGATCACCTACACGATGACGCTGAGGCTTCGTACCGGGATCGCCTTCGCCGTGCTGTTCGCCGTCGCGATGGGACTGCACTTCGTCCTCACCGACCGCGGGCTCGAGGAGCACTACCCTGATCGGTTCAACCGCGTCGCTCGTATCGCCCTGGCCAGCGCCCTGCTGGTGGGCTGGGCTGCGTCAGCTGTCTTCTCCCCGACCAGCGAGCTCGCGGTCAGTCTGCTGACCGCGCTGCTCTGCGGGTCCATCCTGCACAACGTCTTCAAGGAGGACTGCCCCCGGGGAAACGATCGAGCTTCGCCTGGTTCCTCATCGGGCTCGTCTCCTACGCCGCGCTCCTGACGCTGGTCACTGCGCTGTCGCACTGAGCCGGGCGGGTCCAGCGTCAGCGCTCAGCGGTGTCCGGTTGGGTCATGCGTGCATGAACGGCAGCGCCAGCGGTGTCGGGCAGCACTCTCGCACCCACGACCTGCGCCGTGTTCTGCCACGACCCCGCCACGACATGGTCCTTGCCGGCCATCAGCGCCTCGTAGCCGTCCCGGGCGACGTCGGTCGCGTCGTCCTTGTCGCTGGCGCCGACCTTGGTGTCGGTCATGCCGGCCCGTTCGAAGAAATCGGTCTCGGTAGGGCCTGGCATGAGTGAGGTGACCGTCACTCCAGTATCTGCCAGCTCGTGGCGGATGCCTTGGGCCATGGAGTGCACGAACGACTTGGACGCCGCGTACGTGGCGTAGTAGGGCCCGGGCACGGTGGCCGCGACCGAGGCGGTGAACAGCAGTCGCCCCTCACCTCGCTGCACCATGCCGGGAATCAGGATGCCGGCCAGGTGCACGGTGGAGCGCACGTTCAGGTCGACCAGGCGAAGGTGCGCCGCCAGGTCGGTCTCGTGGAAGCGCCCACTCACACCCACGCCGGCGTTCAGCGCCGCAGCTGCGACCGGGCGCCCGTCGTCTCGCAGGACCTCGTGCAGCTTCTCGACGCCGTCGGGTGTCGCGAGGTCGACCTGGACGGCACGGACCTGTGCTCCGGTGTGCTCGAGCTCGTCAGCGGCCGCTTGCAGGGCGTCGTCCTCGGCGACGACGACGAGGTCGAAGTCGTGGTCGGCGAACTGTTGCGCCAGCGCACGGCCGATGCCACTGGAGGCGCCGGTCACCACCGCCAGGGGTCGCGGCGAGGTGGTGTCGGACGTGGGACTGGTGGTCATGGGGATCCCTTGCTGTCGCGGGTGGCCTCGGTGCAGTACTCCCACAGCCGTGCCACCTGGGTCGGGGTCTGTTGGCGAGCTCGGCCGTAGCTGGTCGGTCGGGGGCGACGGTCATGCCAGAAGCTCCCTGACTGCTGCGCACCGCGCGGGGACGCGACCAGCCAGACCAGGGTGTCGGCACCTTGGTCCGGTGACCGCATGAAGGGCAGCGTCGCGGCTCGGAACACCGTCAGGTAGCGGGAGACGCCACGGGTGTCAACCCAACCGGGGTGCATGCTGTGCACCACGATCCGGTCGCCGGCCAGCCGCTCGGCCAGCGTCTCGGCGAGCACCACCTGCATCCGCTTGGTACGGGCGTACGCCTTCGGTCCGGAGTAGCCGTCCTCCCCGTAGTCCGGGTCGTCGTCGCGCAGTGCGGCGGCGTACATGCCGCCGGACGACGTGAACACGACGCGCCCCCCGTCGCCGTGGGCGAGTGGTTCGTGCAGCAGGTGGGTCAACAGGAAGGGGCCGAGCACATGGGTGGCCACGGTCACCTCGTGGCCTTCGGCCGTCTCGGTCCGCTCGCGTGCCATGGTTCCTGCGTTGTGCACCAGCGCGTGCAGGTCCGTGACGCGTTGCGCCAGGTCGTGACCGAAGCGGCGCACGTCCTCCAGGTCGCTGATGTCGCAGACCTCGCTGACGTAGTCACCGTCGGGCACCTCGACTCGCAACCGCTCCAGGGAGCGCTCGAGGTGATCCCGATCGTGGCCGAGGACATGGACGACCGCGCCCAGGCGGCCGAGTGCCGCGGCGGCGGCCAGTCCGATGCCGGAGGTCGCCCCCGTGATGAGCACGTGCCGACCCTTCAGCATGCCTGCCGGTACGTCGTCGTCCCACCAGCGTCGACGGACGGCATGACCAATGCGGCTGTAGCCCAGCACCACGGAGCGGTCCAGCACCCAGTCCAGGACGCGGAAGACGCGAGGTGGTTCGGTCGGCCGGGAGTCGGTAAGCTGAGTCACCGTTCAGCCGTACCCCTCATCCGAGCCGTCATGCGCACCCGAGGGAGGCGTTCACCGGTTACCTGATGCCCTGCCTCCGGGCGATCTCGACCGCACGGGCGATGCCGTCGTTCCACGGCTCGCCGTGCCCGGGGAGTGCGACGCCTGCCCCGGTCGCGGCCAGCGCATCGAGGGCGTCCAGCGCCCGATCCGGGTGCGTCGTCGCCGCCCGGGCCACCACCTGTGGTCCGGTGCGGGCGGTGTAGGGGTCGAGCGTGACGAGGGCGTCGCCGGTGACCACCACGTCTCTGTCGGGGAAGTGCAGTGCGCAGTGACCGTCGGTGTGGCCCGGCGTGAAGACCGGTCGCGGATGCCCGGGCACGTCGAGCTCGGTGGCCTGTCCGTAGCTGCGCACACCCTCGACACCCCGGACGTTGAGTGCGCCTGCCCGGGTCATGCCCAGCAGGATCGGGACGGAGCGGGGATAGCGCAGCGGGTACAGGAAGCGATTGCGTTCAGGCTTGTAGCGGTACGGGTGCGCGGCGAGGAACGCGTCCATCTCGTGCACCCAGACCGGGATCCGCAGCGTCCGCTGCGCCCTGGCCGCGAAACCGATGTGGTCGAAGTGTGCGTGCGTCAGCAGCAGGGCCCTGACGTCCTCCGGTGCGTGCCCGAGCCCGGCGATGACCCGCATGGTCTGCTCCCACATCGAGGGCAGACCTGCATCGACGAGCGTGAGGTGCCGACCGTCTTGCACGAGGTAGCAGTTGGTGTGCGCTCGCCCGATCCGGTGGATGCCGTCGGCCACCTGCTCACTGTCCAATGGTCCTCCCCTGTGGCGGTACGGGATCCGTACCCGGGCGCCCCGGCAGCAAACAGGTGAGCGGCTCGCCGATCGGGGTACAGGGTGGCGACCGGAAGGAGAACCATGCAGTCAGCCAGCAGCGACGAGTGCGCCCGTGTCGTCGTGGTCACCGGCGCGTCCAGCGGCATCGGACTGGCCACGGCCCTGGCCGCAGCACGGCATGGCGACCACGTCGTGTTGTTCGCCCGCGGACTGGCCGCGTTGCAGGTCGCTGCGACCGCGTGCGAAGGCGCCGGAGCGGCCTCCTCCCGGCTACTCTGCGTCGACGTCCGCGACGCCGCGGCCGTGCAGGACGCCGTGCGCACCGTCCTGCAGTGGCACGGGCACATCGACGCGGTCGTGCACAGTGCCGGTGTCGTGGCCTACGGCCGGTTCGAGGACGTACCACCCGAGGTGTTCGACCGGGTGATCACGACCAACGTCCTGGGACCGGCCAACGTGGTGCGGGCCGTGCTGCCGGGAATGCGTCAGCGTGGCACCGGAGCCATCGTCGTCCTGGGTTCCCTGCTCGGCCGGATCGCCGCGCCGCACATGTCGGCGTACGCCGTGAGCAAGTGGGCGGTGCGCTCTCTGGTGCGCCACCTGCAGGTGGAGAACCGTGACCTCCCGGGGGTGACGATCAGCTGCCTCAGCCCAGGCGGCGTGGACACCCCGATCTACCTCCAGGCGGCCAACTACCTGGGCCACGTCGGCCGGCCACCACCACCGGTCCTCAGCCCTGAGAAGGTGGCTGCTGCCGCGCTCCGGCTGATCGACCACCCGCGCCGCAACGTCGAGGTCGGGGCGACCAACCGGCTCGTCACCCTCGGTTTCGCGGTGCTGCCGCGTCTGTACGACGCGATCGTGACCCCCTTGTTCGACGTGGCCGCCACCGATCGGCGGCATCCCACGCCGGCCGGGCCCGGGAACGTCCTGCAGCCGACCCCCGAGGCGTACCGTCTGCATGGTGACCAGGGCAGCGCGGTGCACTCGATCCTGGCCGGGGTGCGTTCGCGATTGCTCGGACCCCCGGACTCCTAGGAGCAGCACATGACCGCCGAACCGCACGACGCCCTGGTCATCGGCGCCGGACCGAACGGCCTGGTGGCCGCCAACCTGCTGGCCGATGCCGGGTGGAGCGTGCTGGTCCTCGAGGCACAGAGCCACGTCGGCGGGGCAGTGCACAGCGACGACAGCGTCGCCGACGGGTTCGTGCACGACACGTTCAGCAGCTTCTACCCGCTGGCGATCGCCTCACCGGTGCTGCAGGCTCTGCGACTGGACGAGCACGGTCTGCGGTGGAGCCACGCACCGGCCGTCCTCGGCAATCCCAAGCCGGACGGATCCTGGGCGATGCTGCACCGAGACGTGGCGCGGACCGCTGCGGGCCTGGAGGCCCGGCACGCCGGCGACGGTGACGCGTGGATGGCACTGCACGACCAGTGGCGCGCGATCGGTCCTGCCCTGGTGGACGCACTGCTCAGCCCGTTCCCGCCCGTACGCGGGACGCTGCGGATGCTGTCCCAGCTGCCCCGGGTGGGTGGGCTCGACTTCGTCCGCACCCTGCTCCAGCCGGCGACCACCCTGGCCGAGTCGAGGTTCGGCGGTGACGGGGCGCGTCTGCTGCTCGCGGGCAACGCCGCGCACAGTGACATCCCGATGGTCGCGTCCGGTTCCGGGATGCTCGGCCTGCTGCTGACCATGATCGGGCAGACCGACGGGTTCCCGGTGCCCGAAGGCGGCGCGGGCCGGCTCAGCCAGGCGCTCGCCGACCGGTTCACGTCGCGAGGCGGTGAGATCCGGTGTGACACCGAGGTCCGCAGCATCGTGGTCAAGGGCGGTCGGGCCACAGCGGTCCGCACGTCGGACGGTGAGCGGCTGGCCGCCGGGCGCGCCGTGGTCGCCGACGTCTCGGCCACCGCGCTGTACGGCGACCTGGTCGACTGGTCGGAGCTGCCCGCCCGGGTGCATCGCGGGATGCGGAGCTTCGAGCTGGACCCGGGGACCATCAAGGTCGACTGGGCACTGTCGTCCCCGGTTCCATGGGACAACCCGCCGGACGCAGCCCCCGGCACGGTGCACATCGCGGACTCCGTCGACCAGATGGGTCACGCGCTCAACGCGGTGTCGACGCACAGCATCCCCGCCGACCCGTTCCTCCTGGCCGGGCAGATGACGACAGCCGACTCGACCCGCTCCCCGGCTGGCACCGAGTCCATGTGGGCGTACACCCACGTCCCTCAGGAGGTGCACCGCGACGACGGGCCCGACGGGCTGACCGGGTCCTGGGACCAGGACGAGATCGAGCGCATGGCCGACCGCATGCAGGCACGAATCGAGAGGTACGCACCGGGCTTCGGCTCCACCATCACGGCGCGGCGGGTGCTGGGTCCCCGTGAGATGCAGGAGCGCGACGCCAACCTGGTGGGCGGCGCGCTGGGGGGCGGAACGGCAGGGCTGCACCAGCAGCTGGTCTTCCGACCCGTTCCGGGCCTGGGCCGCGCCGGCACCCCGATCACCGGCCTGTTCCTCGGATCGGCCTCGGCCCACCCGGGGGGCGGGGTGCACGGTGCGTGTGGAGCCAACGCCGCCCGCGCCGCCCTCGCCGCAGCTCGCCTCGGTCGACTCCGGGCACGCGACCGCTCAGGATCCCAGTGACTCCAGCCGCTGCTTGGCCTCCTCCACCCGGTCGGGAAGCCGCTGCCGGCGGCCCATGGCCCGCGGGGCACGGCGGGCGGCGCTGAACGTGGCCCGCAGCCCCGGGCCACCGGATCGAGCGGCGCGCAGCGCGTCCTGCGCGAGCTTCGACCAAGGCCGGCGCATGAGCGCGACCAGGAGTCGGTTACGCGTCGCCAGCTGGTCTCGACCACGTCGACTGGACGACACCGCCGGGTGGTGGTGCACCGTGAGCTCGTCGACGTAGGCCATCCACCAGCCGGCCGTTGACAGGTCGAGCGCGAGCATCTCCTCCTCACCGCAGAAGAAGATCACGTCGTCGAAGCCGCCCACCCCCAGGTACGCCTCCCGGCGCATCACCGCCGCGCAGGCGAGGAAACCGAGCACCGCCGGACCGGGCAGCGACGGGTTCGGACCCAACGGGTCGTCGGCCATCAGCACCGACACCGGGTCAGGCCGCTGGTCGGGACCGATGAGCACTCGGGCGGTGAGCAGAGCGACCTCGGGGTGCGCGTCCAACAGCTCGACAGCCCGGACCAGGCATCCCGGTGCCCACCACGAGTCGTCGTCGGCGAATGCCACGTACGGCGTCCGAACCCGCTCGACGCCCACATTCCTCGCCGTTGCACCGGCGTTGCGGCCGAGCTCGACGAGCTCGACGTCCGGAAACCGCTCTCGCACCATGCGCGCGGTTCCGTCCGTCGATCCGTTGTCGACCACAACGACGCGGCACTCGTGTCGCGGCAGCGTGCGCAGCAGGTCAGGGCACCGGTTACGAGTGGCGACGACGACCGTGACGGCGCCCTTCGCCGCCCCCGTCATGCCGAGGTCCGACGGCGGTCGGCGAACCACGCGACCGTCGAGGCGAGACCCTCCCTGAGCGGGATCCGCGGCTCCCAGCCGAGCAGCCGACGAGCCAGCGTGATGTCCGGGCACCGCAGCTTCGGATCGTCCTGCGGCAGGTCGACGTGCACCAGCGTCGAGGACGATCCGGTCACCTGGAGCACCGCTGCGGCGATGTCCCGGACGCTGAGCTCGTGCGGGTTGCCGATGTTGACCGGACCCTGGTGGGACGATCCCAGCAGTGCCAGTAGCCCACGGGTGGTGTCCTCGACGTGGCACAGCGAACGGGTCTGGCTGCCGTCACCTGCCACCGTCAGCGGCTCACCGGACAAGGCCTGCTGGATGAAGGTGGGCACCACCCGGCCGTCGTCGATCCGCATCCGCGGGCCGTACGTGTTGAAGATGCGTGCGATGGTCGTGTCGACAGTGTGCTCGGCGCGGTAGGCGGTGCAGAGCGCCTCGGAGAAACGTTTCGCCTCGTCGTACACCGCCCGTGGCCCGACGGGGTTCACGTTGCCCCAGTACGTCTCCGGTTGCGGGTGCTGCTCGGGGTCGCCGTAGACCTCCGACGTGGACGCCATCAGGAAGCGAGCTCCCTTGCTGCGGGCGAGCTCGAGCGCGTGCCGGGTGCCCTCGCTGCCCACCAGCATCGTCTGGACGGGCAGCCGAAGATAGTCCGGCGGCGAGGCGGGCGAGGCAAGGTGCAGCACGAGCCCCACGTCGCCGCTCACGTCCAGTCCGGTGCTGACGTCGTGCTCGAGCAGCTCGAACCCCGCAGCGTCGAGCAGATGGGCCACGTTGGTCCGGCTGCCGGTGACGTGGTTGTCCACGCAGGTGACCGGGTGGCCGGCCGTGACCAGCGCCTCGCACACATGTGAACCCAGGAACCCGGAACCACCGGTGACGACGGCGCGCCGCCGAGTCGCTACGCCGCCGGTCATCGTCGCCCCTGCGCGGACTCCAGCGTCGACGCCGTCAGCAGCTCGTCGGCCGCGGCGAGCACCTCGTCCGGTCCAATCCGCAGCAGGGCCGGGTCGGGGGTCGCGCCCCAGGGGTCACCCACGTCGGTGCCGTGCCAGATGGCCACGTGCGGGCCGCTGTCCGGTGGGCCCCACCAGGCCGGCGGGATCGGTCCGAACAGCACCACCGACGCGACGCCGAAGGAGCTGGCCAGGTGGGCGGTGCCGGTGTCTCCGCTGACGACGAGGCTGGCCGCTGCGACCACCGCGGCGAGCTCGGTGACGTCGGTACGCCCGGCCAGCACCGCTGACTTCGATAGCCCGGCCTGCGCTGCCACGTTCGACGCGAGGTCGTGCTCGGCGGCGGACCCGGTCACGACCACGCGTCGACCACGTGCGGCGAGCCGGGCCGCTACTTCTGCGAACCGATCGACCGGCCAGCGTCGGGCCCCGAATGCCGCTCCGGGGTGGATCACCACGGCCCCGTCGGCCATCGGCCGCAGGGCTGGAGCCGGCAGCCTGAGGTCACGCGGATCGGTCTCGGTACCGAGGCCCTCGCTGACCAGGCGGCACCAGCGCCGTACCTCGTGCTCGTCGCGCCGCCACACCGGACCCTCCACGCCGATCGCCGGGCACCGGAACGCCACCAGGACGCGCGGCTCGAGAGCGCGCAGCACCGGCTGGCTGAGTGGCCCCTTTCCGTGCAGGTCCACCGCCACGTCCACGCTCCCGCGGGCCAGGTCGAGCGGCTGCAGCCCGACGGCCGGCAGCAGGCTGTCCACGGCGTCGATCAGGTCCACCAACCCGCTCAGGGCCGGATCCGTCGCCAGGACGAGCCGGTGGTCGGGCAAGGCACGGCGTATCCCCCGCAGGGCCGGCACCGCGGTGAGCAGGTCGCCGAGTCGCAAGGCGCGCAGCACCAGGGCCACCGGAGGAGCCTCGGTCACCTCGCCGCGTCCAACGCCGTCGCCGAGCTCACCAGACCGGTGGTGGACCGCCCCTGCAGGTACGGGAGGACAACGGCGTCACCACCCCACTCCGCGAGCACAGCCGACTCCGGCAGGTCGACACCGGAGTAGTCGCCACCCTTGGCCCACACGTGTGGCCGCAGCCGCCGCAGCGCGGCTGCGGGTGTCTCCTCGTCGAAGACGAGCACTGCGTCGACGCACTCGAGCGCGAGCAGCACGGCCGTGCGGTCCGCCTCGGGCACGATCGGACGACCGGCGCCCTTGATCTCGCGCACCGACCGGTCGGAGTTGAGGCACACCACCAGCCAGTCACCCATGCTCCGGGCGGCCCGCAGGCTCTCCACGTGTCCCGCGTGCAGGAGGTCGAAGCAGCCACCCGTGGCCACCACGGTGCCGCCGGAGGCGCGCACCCCGGCCGCCAGCACGTCGGCCGGCAGGGAGGGGTCCAGCGCGCCGACCGGCGTGCCGTCCGCGGCGGTGACGTGCAGCCCGGAGGCGCCTCCGGCCGCGACGTACGCCGAGGCGGCCCCGACGGCCTGCTGCACTGCCTCGGTCACCAGCGCACCTTGGCCGAGGGAGGCCGTCACCGTCGCGGCAAAGCGGTCACCTGCCCCGCACGGGTCGACGCAGTCGACCAGCGGGGCGGGCACCACCACGGGGGTGCCGGAGCCGTGCGAGACGAGGGCGCCTCGGTGTCCGAGCGTGACGGCGACGGCTCCGGCTCCCCATGCATGCGCCAGGGACGCCGCCGCCCGACCGGCCCGGCCCAGCTCGGACGACGGCCGCTCGGGGCCATCTCCGGGCGACAATGCCTTGAGCGCCTCGTCCAGGTTGGGCGTCACGAGGCGTAGCCCTGGCACCGGGACCGCCCCCCGTTGGTGGGGGTCCCAGACCACCGGGACGCTGCGCGGCAGTGCGCTGAGGGCTGCGCGTACGGCGGCGTGGGCTGCGATCCCGTGACCGTAGTCCGCGACCAGCACACAGCTCGCCTCGCGCAGTGCCTCTGCTGCCTCGGGTCGCAGGTCGCCGATGGGCCCGCTCGTCCCGGTGTCGATCCGCAGCAACGACTGGCCCGCCGAGCGCACCCTGGTCTTGACCGGGGTCGGCCCGTCGTGGCGCAGGGCGACCACGCGTACCGATGGGTGCAGTGCCGCCCGTAGACGCGCGGACCCGGTGTCGTCACCCAGAGCCGCGACGAGCGTGACCCGGTGCCCGTCGCGGGCGAGCAGGTGCGCCGCCAGTGCGGCACCTCCGGGGCGGTCGTGCTCGACCACGTCGTCGAGCACCGGCACCGGGGCGTCCGGGCACAACCGGCCGGCGCGGCCGACGAGGTCGACATCGAGCAGGGCGTCGCCGAGGACGACGACGTGCTCGTCGCGTACCGGTGTCATCGCAGGCTCCCCACCGGCACGGCGGTGTCGCCGACTGCCAGGTCGCTCCCGTCGGCGACACCCAGCTCGTCGTCCAGTGCAGCGCAGATGATGTGCAGGGCCACCAGGTGGACCTCCTGCACGGTCGACGTGAACGGCGCGTCGACGCACAGCGACTCGTGCGCCAGCTGGCACAGCGGGGTGGGACCGGGACCGGTCAGCGCCCAGACCTGCAGCCCGGCGGCCCGTGCGCGGCGGGCGGCCTCCACCACGTTGGGACTGCTGCCGCTGGTCGACAGCAGCACGACGACGTCACCGGGACGGCCGTGCGCCTCGACCTGCCGGGCGAACAGCTCCTCGCCCGGGTAGTCGTTGGCTATCGCGGTGAGGGTCGAGGTCTCGGCACTCAGGCAGAGGGCGGAGAAGGGCGGGCGGTCGTGCCGGTAGCGGCCGACCAGCTCGGCCGTCAGGTGTTGAGCCTGCGCAGCGCTGCCACCGTTGCCGACGGCCAGGAGGCGGCCGCCAGCAGTGAGCACCGACGCCAGCCTGCGACCCCAGGCGGCGGCGACCGGCACGGATGGTTCGAAGGCGTCCAGCGCCGCACGCAGCACCGCCACGTGCTCGCGACCACACGGGGTGGGACTGCTCATCGGGCCACCCCCAAGGACCGCTCGTCGGTGCGGGCCAGCACACCGTCGTACACGCGCTCGGTACGTTCACAGACACGCTGCCAGCCGTAACGCGCCCGTACCCGTGCCAGCCCGGCCGCGCCATACGCCTCCCGGCCTGGCCGGTCCGCCAACAGCTCACGCAGGACGTCAGCCAGCCGGTCGGGCCGACGGGGCGGGACCAGCACGCCGCACATGCCCGGCACCACCGTGTCCAGCAGGCCACCCACCGCCGAGCCCACGACCGGACGGGCACAGGCCATGGCCTCCAGCGGCACGATCCCGAACGGTTCATACCACGGGACGGCCACCACGACGTCGACCGAGCGGATCAGTTTCGGCATCTGCGACCGCGACCGTGCGCCCAGCAGGTGCACGCGCTCGGCTGTGCCGTTGCGCAGGGTCAGCTCTCGCAGCCGGCAGGCCTCGGGGTCCAGGGCCAGCCCGTCTTCCCGGGGACCCCCGACCACGTACAGCTCGACGTCGGGCAGGTCGGCCAGCGCCGTGACGACGTCGGCCACGCCCTTGCGCTCCACCAGGCGTCCGACGACCAGCAACCGGCTGGGTCCGCCCTTGCGCGGCGGTCCCGGCGTGAAGAGATCGGTGTCCACCCCGCAGGGAACGATGGTGGCGCGTGCGCGGTCCATGCCCACGGCGACCAGCTCGTCGACCTCGTCACGGCAGGTGGCCACGACGTGGTCCACCGAGCGGCACAGCTGCGACTCCTGGTCGATCCGGGTCGGCGGGCTGGTGTCGCGGTCCTGCTGGTGACGGCGCTTGACCACACCGAGGGCGTGGAAGGTCTGCACCACCGGGACGTCCACGGCACGACCTGCCGACAAGGCCGCCAGCCCACTCATCCAGAAGTGGGCGTGCACCACGTCCGGCGGGTCAGCGGCCCAGCGCGTCTTCAGGTGGTCGCTCAGCTCGTCCATGTGCGGCAGCAGGTCGTCCTTCGGAATCTCGGTGGGGGGACCGGCCGGCACGTGCTCCACGACATAGCCCTCCGGCGCCACCACCCGGTGCGGCAACCTCGGGTCGTCCCGGCGGGTGGAGACGATCACGTCGTGCCCGCGCCGCGAGAGGCCGGATGCCAGCGCGGCCACGTGCACGTTCTGGCCACCCGCGTCGACGCCACCGACGGCGCCCAGGGGATTGGCGTGCTCCGACACCAGCTCGATCCTCATCAGACCTCCTCCAGCTCGGGGACACCGACTGCTGTCCCCGACCCTGCCAGCCGCGTCACGGCCGCGAGCACGTCGGCGCCCGTGACCTGGGTCAGGCACGGGTGCCCAGGCACGGGGCAGAACATGGCCCGGCTGTCGCGGCAGGGCGCCTCCTGGTCGCCGAGGAGCTCCACCGGCACCCCGTACGGCGCCCAGCGCAGTGCCGGCACGGTCGGGGCGAACAGGGAGACCACCGGTGTGCCCACCGCTGCGGCCAGGTGAGCGGGACCCGTGTTGCCCGCCACCAGAACCGAGGCACCACCCAGCACCGCGGCCAATTCGCCCAGATCGGTCCGTCCACCGAGATCAGTGCCGCCACCAGCGGCCACCTCCCCGGTCAGGTCGGTGTCGTCAGCCGTGCCGGTGACCAGCACCCGCCAACCGGCACCCACGAGCAGCCGGACCGCCTCCGCGTGGCGCCACGCCGGCCAGGCACGCGCAGGCGCCGACGTGCCGGGATGCACCACGACGTACGGGTAGTCGCCGGTGAGGTGCGACACGTCGGGCAACGGGTCGCGCACCCGCAGCCGCCCACCGTCACTGTCCGGCAGCTCGAATCCGGCGGCGGACGCGAGCGACAGCGCACGTTCCGGCTCCGGAAGGTCGTCGCTGACCCGGTGGCGCAGGTCGAGCAACGACCCGGGGTAGTCGTCGCTGATGGCGCCCACCCATCCGACCCCCGCCCAGCGCAGCAGCAACGCGGTGGGCAGCGCCGACTGGTGGAAGGAGGTGAGCACCAAGGCCTCGTCGAACGCGCCGGCCGCCAGCTGTTGCACCAGCCCGTCGGTGTCGGCGCGGTCCACAGCAGGCGGGTTCGGGTCGATCCACGGGCAGCGCCAGACCATGACCTCGTCGACGCCTGGCAGCAGCCGGGCGGCCGGCGCCCCGTGCGGACCCGCCAGCACGGTGACGTGGTCGGACCCGAGCGCCACCGCCCGTACCGCCGGGCCCGCGAGCAGCACGTCGCCGAGGTTGTCCAGCCGCACGCACAGCACCCGGCGGCTCACCAGCGACCGTCCAGCACTGCCTGCACCGCAGCGGCGAGGCTGGGGTACACCTGCTCGGCCGCCACGACCTCTGCCGGTCGCGTCGTCGACGTCGGCACCAGGATGCCGACGGCACCGGCGGCGGCCGCCGCCTCGACGTCGGAGCCGATGTCCCCGATCAGGACGCACCGGTCGGGAGCCACACCCAGCTGGGTGCACGCCTCGGTGACCATGCCCGGAGCGGGTTTGCGACAGCCGCACCCTGCGTCCCGGCTGTGCCGACAGACCTGCCAGACGTCGAACGGGCCGAGGAGTCGTTCCACCTGCGCGTTGACCGCATCGACCTCGGCGTCGGTCAGCAGGCCCGAGCCGACTCCTGACTGGTTGGTGACGACACCGGTACGGATGCCCTGCGACCGCAGCCGGTCCAGAAGCTGCTCGGCCCCGGCGAATGGCCGCACCGCAGCGGCGTCCCCGTTGTAGGGGACGTCGTGCACGAGGGTCCCGTCGCGGTCGAACAGGACGAGGTCGGGCGACCCGCGCCACGGCACGGCACGGCGGTGACGCCACACCCCGACCGCGGTGTGCCAGGTCGCTGCCGGCGGGATGGCGACGCTGGTGAGCACCATCCTGCGCACTTCGGCACTGTCACGAGGGCCCGGCAGGATGCGGGCCGCAGCGAGGTCCACGGTGCCGGCGAGCCATCCCAGCGCTGCCACGTACGCGGCCCGCTTGCGCCCACTCGCAGCCAGGGCGAGCGCTGCTGCACCCGCCACCGTCGTCGCGAGATGGCGTGGCCGTCGTCCCCGGACGGCGTGGGCGCGGGCATGCCAGTCTCGCCCGTGCAGGCGGCGCATCAGCACGTCGTCCGCGTTGCCTGCCTGGGTGCGCAGGCTGACCCGGCCGTCGACCGGACGGACCGGGTGGGTCACCGTGCGGCTGCCGCGTACCAGCCGCCCGGCAGCGGCCTGGACGCGCAGGGCCAGGTCGGCGTCCTCACGGAACGCCCGTGGAAACCGCGGGTCGAACCCCCCGACCCGGGACAGCGCCGCTCGCCGGTACGTCATGTCGGCGGTGATCCACTGCGCGTCGGCCAGACCCGCCGTGACCCGCTCCCAGTCGGTCGGCCGGCGCCAGTGGGGCAGCGGCACCTGCACGCGTCCCTGGCTCCCGGCGACCTCGTCGGGCACGGTGGCCAGGTCCCGCTCGAGTGCGGCGAACCAGTCCTCCTCGGGCAGCACGTCGTCGTCCAGGAAGCTCACCCACGTCGTCCGTGCGTGCCGCCACCCGACGTTGCGCGCGGCTGCCGGCCCCCGGCCACCGGAGCGCACTTCCGTGACCGGCAGCAGGCCCTGCGTCGGCAGCAGACGGCCCAGCTCGCGGGGGGCGGGCCGGTCGTCCACCACGACGACGGCGGCGGGACGGGGACCGGGAGCGGCGGCCAACCTGTCGAGCAGGAACCGCAGGCTGGAGCGCCCGACGGTGGGGACGACGACTGTGGTGTCCAGCGTGGCAGGCTCCGCCGCGTTCATGCGGCAACCGGTCGCCGGAGCACGAACGGTCCGATCGCCAGCAGGTCGACCGGGGCGGAGCCGAAGCACTCGAGGGCGTCTCGAGGGTCGTCGACCATCGGTCGCCCCGAGGTGTTCAGACTCGTGTTGACCACGACCGGAAGCCCTGTCTGCCGCTCGAACGACGCCAGCATCCGATCCAGCAGCGGTTCGTCGACGGGGTCGACCGTCTGGGCCCGCGAGGTGCCGTCCACGTGCACCACCGCAGGGATCCGATCCCACCAGGCGGGATCGATCTCGTGCACGAAGAGCATGTACGGGGAGCGTGCGGGGCCGCTGGTGAAGACGTCGGTCATGCGGTCCAGGCGCACCATCGGAGCCACCGGACGGAACTGCTCACGGCCCTTGACCTCGTTCAGCCGCTCCAGGTTGGCTGCATGGCCGGGGTGGGCCAGCAACGAGCGACGTCCGAGGGCGCGGGGTCCGAACTCGCTGCGGCCCTGGAACCACGCCACGACGCCGTTGTCCGCCAGACACCCGGCGACGGTCTCGGCCACGTCGTCCGGCCGTTCGTAGGGCAGCCGGGCCCGGCGCAGCCAACCTTCGATCTCGTCCTCGTTCCACCCCCGGCCGAGATCGGCACCGGGCATGGGTGCCGTGACGTCACCGAGCTCTCGGGCCACGTGCAGCGCGCCACCGAGGGCCGTACCGGCGTCCCCGGAGGCGGGCTGCACCCAGACGTCGCGGTACGGACCCTCGGCGAGGAGGCGACTGTTGGCGACACAGTTGAGCGCCACCCCGCCGGCCATGGTGAGCACGTCGTTCCCGGTCCGGCGCTGCTGCCAGCGCGCGAGCTCGAGCAGCACCTCCTCCAGCCGCTGCTGCACGCTGGCCGCGAGGTCGGCGTGGTCCTGTGACCACGGCTCGTCGGCGGCGCGCCGTTTCACCAGGGAGTCCCACTCGACCTGATCGGTGCGGAAGCCACCGTCTCCGGTGCTGCGCACGGCGTCTCGCAGCTCAGCGAAGCGTGGTCGACCGTAGGAGGCCAGCGCCATGACCTTGTACTCGTCGCTGCTGCGCAGGAAGCCGAGGTGCTCGGTGACGTCCTCGTAGAGCAGCCCCAGGGAGTGCGGCAGCTGCTGACTGGCCAGCACCTCGAGTCGGCCGCCGCTGTAACTGCCGGAGAGATGGCTCGCGGACTCCCCCCGGCCGTCGAGCACGAGCACGTCACAGTCCCCGTGCGGGGCGGCCAACCCGGCGGAGGCGGCGTGTGCGACGTGGTGCGGCACGCACCGCACGACGGCCGGATCCAGACCCGGAAGTGCGGTCGCGAGGAAGCCAGGAGCCTGTCGGGCGTAGGTCACCCGGAGGTGGTCCCAGGGGTCGTCGAGACCCATCTGGTCGGCCGGTCGTGCCAGGTCCGGGTCGAATGAGTACGCGACGGCGTCGAGGTCGCAGGCACTGATCCCGGCATGTTCGAGACACCACCTGGCGGACAGCTCGGGCAGCTCCCAGGTCGAGAAGGGGACCGGACGCTTTCCGTGCTTGCGCCGGCTGAAGCGCTCCTCCTCCGCAGCGGCCACGGTCACCCCGTCGACGACGAGCGCCGCCGCGGGGTCGTGGAAGACGGCGTTGATGCCGAGGACCTTCACTCCCACCTCCGCCTCGAGGACCACGAGCGGACCCTGAGAACAAGCCGTGCCCACTTCTCCCGTCGGCAAACCCGCCCCGGCACGAGCAGCGCCTTGCGGTTGGTAGCGCCTGCATGTTCGTGAGGCATGAAACCGACAAGGCGGGGCACGGGCGGTCATGCACGTCTCCGTCCTCGGCACCGGTTACCTGGGCGCCACCCATGCCGCGTGCCTGGCGGCGTTGGGTCACCGCGTGCACGGAGTGGACGTCGATCCCGCCCGCATCGAGCTGTTGGCGAGCGGGCGGGCACCGTTTCACGAGCCCCGCCTCGACGCGCTGCTGCGCGACGGTGTCGCCTCGGGCATGCTGAGCTTCGGGGTGGACCTCTCCGCCGTCGCGGAGGCCGACGTCCACTTCATCTGTGTCGGGACCCCGCAGTGCGCCGGTGGGTCCGGGCAGGCCGACCTGTCCTCCCTGTGGCAGCTGGCCCACGAGCTCGCCGCCGAGCTGCACCGCGACTGCCTGGTCGTCGGCAAGTCGACCGTGCCGGTCGGTACCGCTGCGCGCCTGCGTCAGCTGCTGCAGCGGTTTGCTCCCGCCGGCGCGGGGGTCGAGGTGGCGTGGAACCCGGAGTTCCTGCGTGAGGGCCACGCGGTGGCCGACTCGCTTCGACCGGACCGGCTGGTCCTCGGGGTGGACACCGACACCGCCGACCAGCTGCTGCGAGACCTGTACCGACCGCTGCTCACCGCCGGGGTACCGGTCGTACGGACCGACCCGGCCACCGCCGAGCTGGCCAAGGTGTCGGCCAACGTGATGCTGGCCAGCCGGTTGTCGCTGGTGAACGTGCTGGCCGAGGTGTGCGAGGCCGCCGGAGCCGACGTGTCCGACCTCGTGACGATCCTTGGTCACGACCCCCGGATCGGGTCGTCCTTCCTCGTGCCGGGGCTCGGGTACGGCGGCGGCTGCCTGCCCAAGGACACGCGGGCCTTCGTCGCCCGAGCCCGTGAGCTCGGTGTGGGCGGACCGGCCCGCCTGCTCGAACAGGTCGACACCGTCAACCGCCACCAACGCACTCGTACCGTCGACCTCGCCGTGCACATGCTCGGCGGTGAGATCCGCGGGGCAGCCGTCACGGTGCTCGGGGCTGCCTTCAAGGCGGGGTCGGACGACGTGCGGGACTCCCCCGCTCTGGATGTCGCCGCCACCCTGCACCGACGCGGCGCCGACGTCGTGGTGTACGACCCGAGGGCCTGCGACGGTGCCCGGCGAGTGCATCCGGAGCTGCGGTACGCCACCGACGCGGTCAGTGCGTGCCAGGGCAGTGAGCTGCTGTTGGTGCTGACCGAGTGGGAAGAGTTTCGCGGCCTCGACCCGGTCTCGCTCGCGCAGACCGTCGCCGTTGCGCGGGTCCTCGACGGGCGGCTGGTGCTCGACCCGGCGAAGTGGGAGCAAGCGGGTTGGCAGCTGTGCGCGCTCGGGCGCACGAGCGGCGAGGGCAGGAGTTGAGGTGCGCATCCTGCTCTGGCACGTGCACGGTTCCTGGACGACCTCGTTCGTGCAGGGCGGTCACGACTACCTGGTCCCGGTGCTGCCGGACCGGGGTCCTGACGGGCTGGGCAGGGCCCGCTCGTGGACCTGGCCGGACTCCGTCGTCGAGGTGTCACCCGAGCAGCTCGGCGATGAGCCTCCCGACGTGGTGGTGCTGCAGCGGCCTCACGATCTCGAGCTGGTGCAGCGCTGGACGGGTCTGCGGGCGGGCCCTGACCTGCCGGCTGTCTTCCTCGAGCACAACACGCCGGTGGGCGACGTCCCGCTGACGCGGCACCCGATGGCCGAGCGCACCGACGTGCCGGTGGTCCACGTGACTCACCTGAACGCCCTGCTCTGGGACGGTGGTGCCGCGCCCGTCACCGTGATCGAGCACGGCGTCGTCGATCCAGGCCTGCTCTGGACCGGCGATCTGCCGCGCGCCGCCGTGGTCACCAACGACCCGGTCCGGCGCATGCGCTACGTCGGGGCAGACCTGCTCCCTCGCTTCGCGCGGGTGGCGCCGCTGGACGTCTTCGGCATGCGTGTCGACCTGCTGCCGGAGGCACTGCGCCTGGGTCACGACCGGCTCTGTCCGCACGAGGACCTGGACCAGGAGCAGATGCACGCCGAGGTCGCACGTCGGCGGGTCTATCTGCACACCACGCGCTGGACCTCCTTGGGGCTGTCGCTCCTCGAGGCGATGCACCTGGGACTCCCGGTGGTCGTCCTGGCCACGACCGAGGCGGCGCGGGCGGTGCCGCCATCGGCAGGTGTGCTCTCAGCAGACATCGACGAGCTCGTCCGCGGGCTTCGCAGCCTGATTGCCGACCAGGACCGTGCCCGGGAGGCCGGCCTGGCCGCCAGGGCGGCCGCGCTCGAGCGCTACGGCCTCAAGCGCTTCCTGGAGGACTGGAACCACCAGCTCGAGCGGGTTTCCCGCTGATTTCTTCACCATGACGAGGAGGACCACGTGAGCACGCATGACGAGCAGGACATGACCGGCCGGGTGGTGCTGGTGACCGGCGGGGGCAGCGGTCTCGGACGCGCCACCTGCGTGCGTCTGGCCGGCGCCGGTGCGACAGTGCTGGTGGCCGATGTCGCCGACGACGGGGCCCAGACCACCGTGAGGGGGATCCGAGCGCACGGTGGTGACGCCCGGCCGTTGCATCTGGACGTCACCGACTCCTCCGCGGTCGACGACGTGCTCGCCGCTGCGTTCGCTGAGCACGGCACGCACGTGGACTGCCTGGTCAACAACGCCGGTACCGACCGAGGTGCGGATGTCATCGACGTGACCGACGAGCAGTGGCGCTCGGTCTTCGGTGTCAACGTGGACGGGCCGATGTACACCAGCCGCGCCTTCGTGCGCCACGTGCTCGCCCAGGGGCCGCGCGACACTCCTGCCGACATCATCAGCGTCGTTTCCATCTCGGCCCTGACGGTGGGCTCCGGCGCCGCCGCATACAACTCCTCGAAGGCTGCATTGCTGAAACTGACCGAGGTGCTGCAGACCGAAGCCCGCGAGCACGGCTGGCCGATACGGGTGTGCGCACTCAGTCCGAGCGCGATGAACACGCCCATGATGGATCAGTGGAACCTGCCGGCGGAGAAGATGATGGACCCCGCCGGCGTCGCCTCCCTGATCCACCGGGCCGTCACCCTGCCGCCGACGATGGTGCTGCAGAGCATGGTCGTCACCGGCCGCACGGAGTACTACCCACGTTGAGTGATCCGTTCACTCAGGCCGTCGTGGTTCGCTCAGGCCGTCGTGGTACGGCTGCGGGTGGTGGCCACGCCCAAGGCGATCATGCCCAGGCCAAGCCCGAGGTGCAGCCAGTTGTCTGCGTCGTTCAGAGGAACGAAGTTGGCGTCGCTGCCCAGATCGATGACCAGCCCGTAGACCCACAGCACCAAGGGTTGCCCTCAGGCCCGTCGACGTACCTCGCCTTCCACCCGGTAGGCCAGTCGCTGCAGCGTCTCGACGTTGCGCCAGTCCAGGAGTGCACTGCGGAGCACTCCTGGCACCAGGAGCCCGGGACCGGAGACAGCGTCCTCCGTGATCGTCACCACGGTGCCGGAGCCCTGCTCCTCCAGCTCGATGCGGATCCGTGCCTCGCCGGCCGGCCAACCGCGGGCCCGCATCTGCAGCATCCTGTTGGGAGTCATCTCCTCCGCCGCGGTGTGGTCGTCCAACAACAGCGGCCAGCTCCCCACGGAGTGCTGGATGCGGGTGCCCGGTTGCGGCCAGTGTTCGTCCACGTCCCGAATCCGGGAGGCTCCCACCACCCAGGACGCGAACGTCCAACCGTCGCTCAGGACAGCGAAGACATCCTCCGGTGCAGCCGGGATCGTTCGTGACGTCACACTCATGAGGTCAGGAAACCACCCGGACGGGTCTGCTGCCATCCGACCACGCGCTCGACGGACGTCAGGGCAGCTTCCGGCTGCCGACAGGGCCTCGGCGGACCAGCCGCGCCAGCTGCTGACCGACCGACCGTGGCCGCAGTGCCGGGCTTGGGGTCCCCGCCGCTTCGGCCATGCCGCCGACGGCCTCGGCGAGGACGTCGCGGGCGTCGACCCGCGGACGCCATCCGAGCTCGTCGTGGGCACGGCAGCTGTCCAGCAGCGGCACCGCGAAGGCCAGGTCGATCCAACCGGGATCGAGCGACTGCAGCCGTGCCCGCCATGTCAGCGACGTCAGGGTCCGCAGCGCGGCGGCCGGGACGTGGAGCGCAGCCGCCCCCAGAGCCTCGGCCATGTCCTCGCGGGTCAGTGGTGGTTCGGCCGCCAGGTTGAACGCGCCGGTGGCTCGCCGATCGAGCACCCGCACGATCGCGTCGGCCACGTCGTCGGGGTGCACGCACTGCGTCATGATCCTGCGGTCCAGCGGCAGGAACGGCAGCAGCCTGACCGCTGCTGCCGGGACGAATGCTGGAACCCCGTAGCGCAGCAGAGCACTGCCGGCGTCGCGTTGCAGCACCAGCCCGGGGCGGATCCGAGCAACGGCCATGCCATGCGTGCTGCGGCCGACGTGCGCGTCCAGCAGGCGCTCCGCGGCAACCTTGTGCCGGCTGTAGGCGAGTGTCGTGATCCCGTTGGTGGGCCACGACTCGTCCACGCGTCGGTCATCGGGGCCGGGTGAGTAGGCACCGAGCGACGACATGTGCACCAGGTGACCGACACCGGCCGTATCCGCAGCCTGCAGCACCGCGCGGGTGCCACCTACTCCCACGCGCTCCAGGTAGTCGGTGTCGCGAGAGGGTTGGAACCCCCAGGCGAGGTGGACGACGGCGTCAGCGGCGGCCAGCACCGGAGCCAGCGCTTCGGCTGCACCCGGATCGGCCAGGTCGAGTGCCACCCAGTCGGCGCAGTCGTACGGTGGGACGCCGTCCGGCGGCCGCCGGCAGATGCCGATGATGTCGTGCTCCGCGTCCCCGGCAGCGAACGCACGGAGCAGAGCAGTACCGATGTTGCCGCTGGCTCCGGTGACGACGATGCGCATGACACCCGGTACCCACGGACCGGGCCGCCCATGCGCTGAACGTTAGGTCCGCCGCGAATGGGTACTGGGCCGGTACAGAGCACACACCAACGGCACGACTGCCCAGTGCCCCCACCGGAGGACAGAGATGACGCAGCAGTGGGATGACCCCACCGGACCCTCGGGCCCCGGCCCGTACACCGCCAGACCCTCTGCAGGGTCACCCGGCACGCCCGGGCCCCCTGTCAGCGGTGGCCAGAGCACCACTGACCAGGCCAAGGACGAGGCCCGCGACGTTGCCGGCACCGCTCAGGAGCAGAGCGGCCAGGTTGCCAGCAGCGTGCGGGAGCAAGGATCACGCGTCGCCTCCGAGGCCAGCAGCCAGGCCCGCGACCTTCTTGATGAGGCACGTCAGCAGGTCGGTGAGCAGGCAGGTGTCCAGCAGCAGCGCGCCGCCGAAGGGCTGCGCTCGCTGGCAGCTGAGCTGGACACGATGGCCTCCGCGACCGACTCTCCCGGCGTGGGCACCGACTTGACTCGCCAGGCCTCCCAGCGGGTCAGCCGAGTCGCCGACTGGCTCGAAGCCACGGACGGCGCCGGACTGCTCGACGACGTCCGTGGTTACGCCCGCCGCAACCCCGGCACCTTCGTGCTCGGCGCGGCGGCGGCCGGATTGCTCGCCGGACGACTCACCCGAGGTGTCCAGGCTGCCGGCAGCGACGAACGGCCCACCGGCACGCCGTCACCCGGCGGAGCCGCCCTTCCGGCAACGCCGATCCAACCCCCGGCGGGTAGCGTCCCGCCTCCGCCGCCGCGTCCGTACGCCGCACCGGTGGATGCAGGCCCCCCGGCGGGTGCTGTCCCGCCGCCTGGTGCCGTCCCGCCACCCGGTGCCGTCCCGCCGCCGGGTGGCCCTCTGGGCGGACCGGGCAGCGTCGAAGGGAGACCGCTGTGACGACATCTCCAGGAGGCCAGACCGGACCCGATCCGCGAGTGGCGTCGGGTCCTGCGCCTGCCGGCGCAACCGGCGGGGCGTACGCCGGGGACACCGGGGGCGGCGCAACAGCCGACGACAGTCACTACGGCGCGGGCGCCCAGTCGGGAGCGCCCACAGCCGCGGCCACCGATTCCGACCACCGTGACCCCTCGCAGGTGTCGGTCGGCCAGTTGATGGGCGAGATCAGCAACGACCTGTCCACTCTCATGCGCCAGGAGCTGCAGCTGGCCAAGGCAGAGCTCACCGTGGAGGCGAAGAAGGCAGGCCCGGCAGCCGGCATGCTCGCCGGCGCAGGGTACGCCGGGCACCTGCTCGTGCTGTTCGTGTCGCTGGCGGTGTGGGGGTTCTTGTCAGGCCCGATGGGTTGGGGCTGGTCCGCCGTCGTGGTCGCAGCCTTCTGGGCCGTCGTCGCTGCAGTCCTCGCAGCCCAGGGCCGCAGCAAGCTCCGCCAGGTCAACCCGAAGCCGGAGAAGACCGTCGAGACCATCCAAGAGATTCCCGCCGCCCTCAAGGGCCAGGCGGGCTCGCACCGCTGAGGAGACACGATGACCACGAACCCCGACCAGATCAGGGCAGAGATCGAGCAGACGCGGGCGTCGCTGAGCCAGGACGTCGACGCGCTGAACCAGAAGGTCAACCCACGCTTCGCCGTGGAGCGTGGCAAGAACCGGGTGCGAGACCGCTTCTCCGACGCCCGCGACAAGGTGATGGGCACGACGTCCTCGGCGACGTCGTCCTTGTCCGATTCGGCGACGTCGCCCATGTCCGACGTGACCGACGCCGCCCAGCAGGCACCCACCAGGATGCGTCAGCACACGCAGGGCAGTCCGTTGACCGCAGGTGCGATCGCCTTCGGCCTCGGCTACCTCGTGTCGGCGCTGGTGCCTGCCAGCCAGGCCGAGCAGCAGGCGGCCGACCAGCTCAAGCAGCAGGCGGACGAGCTCAGCGAGCCACTGAAGGAGCATGCCAAGCAGATGGCGCAGGAGGCCTCAGGACCGCTCGCGGAGAGGGCGCAGGAGGCCGCAGAATCGGTACGTCTCACCGCTCAGGACGCTGCGGAGCAGGTGAAGGACGACGCCCAGGCGGCGAAGTCCACGGTCACCGACCAGGCCAAGGGGTCGGCACAACAGGTACGCAGCGACGGCGGCTGATCACGACGGCTCGGGGCCGCATGGGTCAGCAGCGCGGCCAAGTGCTTCTTCCCAGAAAGGTGGTTCATGTTCCTGCACACCCAGTTGTTGATCAACGAGATCGCGGTCGACGAGCCGGATCCTGCCGCGGCGAACGCATTGCAGGAGGGTCTTGGGCGGCCAGTTCGGCGAGATGCGCACGATGATGCAGTACTTTTCCAGAGCTTCAACTTCCGCGGTGACTCCACGGCCAAGCCCTGTAAGGATCTGCTGTACGGCATCGGCACCGAGGAGATCGGACACGTCGAGCTGATCGCCACGACCATCTCGCAGTTGCTGGACGGTTCGCCTGCGTACCAGGGCAAGAAGAAGGATCCCGTCGACAAACCAGGCGCGAAGGGGGCGACGCCGCTGAGCATCGCGCTCGA
>JACCXZ010000077.1 GCA_013696745.1 Nocardioidaceae bacterium
CGCGCAGGTTGAACCCCGGGCTCGGTCCCTCGTCGGGGAGGCCCGGGTTGTCGCCGAAGACCTGCAACGTGAGCCGGGCGCCGGACCGGGGCGGCTTGTCCACCTCGAGCCTCGTGACGAACTCCCCGACGCCGATCCCGCCGCCGCTGGACTGGGCCGACCCTTTGGCCAGGACTGCCCCGCGCGGATTCAACAGTCGCAGCCCGATCGTTGCCTCGAACCCCGAGCCGATGCCCGAGACGATGAACCGACGGCCGACCAGGTCGTTGTTGGCGGGTTGTCGCACCCGCACGTCGCTGATGAGTCCCATGGTGTCCCCTGACGACGAACTCGGATGGTTGGGGCCTTTGTGAACCCCTGAGGAGTGTAGGAGGATCCGGCAGCGGGTGGCGGAAGTTGGCCCTCCTGCGGCACCGCAACACGTTGCACCGGACTGATGGCGGTTGCGCGGTGCCGTCGCTGCAGGGTTCTGTCGGTGCCGGGTGCGAGGGTCTGCGCATGGACATGACGACGCTGGTGATCGCGGCACTCACGCTGCTCGTCGGGCTGGCGTGCGGCGCGCTGCTCGGCAGTGGCCTGCTGCGCCGTGAGGGGGCCGACCTCGGCGCGCAGCTGCAGGCCACGACGACGGCCACCGCGCACGTGGTCGCACCCGTGCGCGAGAGCCTCGACCGATTCGACTCACGGCTGCGCGACCTCGAGGGCAGCCGGATCGAGTGGCACGCCCAGCTGCGCGAGCAGGTGGAGTCGGTCCGCGTGACCAGCGAAGCGCTGCGTCGTGAGACCGCCTCACTGGCCACTTCGCTGCGCCGTCCGCAGGTCCGCGGGCGCTGGGGCGAGCTGCACCTGCGTCGGGCGGTAGAGCTGGCCGGCCTCGTCGACCGCTGTGACTTCACCGAGCAGGTCAGTCTCGGCGACGGCGAGGCGGTGCTACGACCAGACCTGGTGGTGCACCTGGCCGGTGGGCGGCAGGTGGTGGTCGACTCCAAGGTGCCGCTGGATGCCTTCCTCGACGCCACCGAGGCCACCGACGACGACGTCCGTACGCATGCGTTGGAGCGTCACGCCCGGCAGCTGCGCGCCCACGTGGACGGGCTCGCCACCAAGGCGTACTGGCGAGCACTCGACCCGACACCGGAGTTCGTGGTGCTCTTCGTCCCCGGGGACGCGTTCCTGTCCGAAGCACTGGCCGCCGACACCGGGCTGCTCGAGCACGCGGCAGCCAGGCAGGTGGTGTTGGCGTCACCCTCCACACTGATCGCCCTGCTGCGGACCGTCGCGCTGGCGTGGCGGGAGGAGTCGGTCGCGGCCAGCGCACGGGAGGTGCAGGCGCTCGGGCAGCAGGTGTACGAGCGCCTGGGGACCCTCGGCGAGCACGTCGACAAGCTGGGCCGGTCGCTGACGTCCTCGGTCGACAGCTACAACAAGGCGGTCGCGTCGCTGGAGGGCCGTGTCCTGGTGACGGCACGACGGATGCGCGACCTGCAAGGCGCGGACCAGCCGCTGGAGCCGCCTTGCATGGTCGACCGAACGGTACGTCCACTCGCGGCGCCTGAACTCGTCCTGGATTCGCCAGTGCCGCCCGCGCCCGGTTCGGCGCAGACGGAGCGTGCGCTGGCGGGCGAGGACACAGCAGGAGTCCCGGCGCGCCGTGCGGGCTGAGCGTCGTCGCACTCCTACGGTGGGGGTCGTGCAGGTGCAGACGGCGCCGGCGTGGCGTCCTCGAGCCGAACGGCTCGCAGAGCACGAGCTCACCCCCCGGGGTGTCATCGTGCTCGTCACCGTGCTGCTCGCCGGTGCCACTGCACTCGAGCTCCGGCTGACCGACCGGCTCGGACTGTTCTTCGCGATCAGCTTCGTGTTGACCGTGCTGACCGCCGCGCTGCTGGTGCGATCAGACGGGTTCTACCCGGTGGGCGTGCTGCCCCCGTTGCTGATGTTCGCCGTCCTGGTGGCCGTGGCCTGGACGGCACCGCAGGCGATCCAGGCGCACGGACTGGCGGTGGACGCCGGTACGCTGCAGCGGGTCATCGCCGGCACCGTCAATCATGCGACGCCGCTGGCGATCGGCCACGTGCTGGTGCTGCTGGTGATCGGGGCCCGTATCCGAGCCGCTGCTCCGGCACCGTCCCGCCGTTAACCGCCTTGCCTCAGCGTGCGGCGGCCTTGATGTCTCGTCGGAGCTCCGGTGGCAGCGCGAACGTCAGGCTCTCCTCCGCGGTGTGCACCGCCTCCGCGTGCGGAAAGCCCTGCTCGACCAGCCAGTCGAGCACGCCGTCCACCAGGTCCTCGGGCACCGAGGCCCCCGAGGTGACGCCGACGGTACGGACGCCGTCCAGCCAGGTGGGATCGATCTCGCTCACGTCGTCGATCCGGTGGCTCGCCGTCGCACCGGCCTCCAGGGCGACCTCGACGAGGCGGACGGAGTTGGAGGAGTTCGCCGAGCCGACCACGATGACCAGATCGGCGTGCCGGGCGATCTCCTTGACAGCGACCTGACGGTTCGACGTGGCATAGCAGATGTCGTCGCTGGGCGGGTCGAGCAGCAGCGGGAACTTCGTACGCAGCCGGTCGACGGTCTGCATGGTCTCGTCGACGCTGAGCGTCGTCTGGGACAGCCAGGCCACCTTGCCCGGGTCGCGAACCTCGACGTCGGCAACGTCCTGCGGGCTCTGCACGAGTGTGACGTGTTCCGGCGCTTCACCGGCCGTGCCCTCGACCTCCTCGTGCCCGTCATGACCGATGAGCAGGATGTCGTAGTCGTCAGCGGCGAACCGGCGCGCCTCGTGGTGCACCTTGGTGACCAGGGGGCAGGTGGCGTCGATCGTCTTCAGCATCCGCTGCTGTGCCTGCTCGTGGACCATGGGCGAGACACCGTGGGCGGAGAACACCACGAGGGCACCTTCGGGCACCTCGGACAGCTCCTCGACGAAGATCGCGCCGCGTCTCTCCAGACCGGCGACCACGTGCTTGTTGTGCACGATCTGCTTGCGTACGTAGACCGGGGCGCCATGGGTATCCAGCGCCTTCTCCACGGTGATGACCGCCCGGTCGACACCCGCGCAGTATCCGCGTGGGGCGGCGAGCAGGACGCGTCGACCGTCGCCGGAGCCGTCGACGGGCTGATGCGTGGGGGCAGGCTGATCCGCCGCAGGTTTCGTCGGGGGCACCTCCTCATCGTACCCGTGTCGGTCCCGGCTCCTAGAGTGCACGGGTGGCCCTGCAGACCTCCCCGGAGCATCCCGCCCCCGTACGCCGGATCGCCCAAGCGCTCGGCGACTGGATCGGGCGGCTGGGCTGGGTCTGGGTCGAGGGCGAGATCGCGCAGCTGAACCTGCGGCCCGGCGTGGTGTTCCTCACGTTGCGGGACACGGCGGTCGACTTCTCCGTGCAGGTGACCTGTCAACGCGGCATCCTCGATGCCAGCGCGGTCCCGGTCGTCGAGGGTGCCCGGGTCATCATGCACGCGAAGCCACGGTTCTACGACAAGCGCGGGTCGCTGAGCCTGCACGTCGACGAGATCCGACCGGTCGGCATCGGAGAGCTGCTCGCGCGACTGGAGCACCGTCGGCGACTGCTGGCTGCCGAGGGCCTGTTCGAGCCGGCACGCAAGCGACAGCTGCCGTTCCTGCCCGCCGTGGTCGGCCTGGTCACCGGCCGCGACTCCGCCGCAGAGCGTGACGTGCTGCAGAACGCCCGGCGGCGCTGGCCAGGCGTGCAGGTCCGGGTCGTCCACGCCTCGGTGCAGGGCCTCAAGGCCGCCGCCGAGGTGATCGCCGCCGTGCGCACCCTGGACGCCGACCCGGCCGTCGAGGTCATCATCGTGGCCCGCGGCGGTGGCTCCGTCGAGGATCTGCTGCCGTTCTCCGACGAGGCCCTCATCCGGGTGGTCGCCATGACGACGACCCCGGTGGTGAGCGCCATCGGACATGAACCGGACTCGCCGATCCTCGACCTGGTGGCTGACTGGAGGGCCTCGACCCCCACCGACGCGGCGAAGCGGGTGGTCCCCGACGTGTCCGAGGAGCTGACCCGCGTGCGGCAGCTGCGAGACCGATCGCGCCGCGTCACAGAGTCCTTCGTACGCCACGAGTCGAGTGCGCTGCGATCGCTGCGCAGCAGGCCCGTGCTGGCTGCCCCGGTGGCACTGCTCGACGAGCGGGCCGAGGCGATCACGCGGGCGCTGCAGCGTGCCCGTCGTTGTGTGTCCCACCGCCTCGACCGGGCCCACGACGAGATCGGCCACCATCTCGCCCGCACCCGTGCGCTGTCGCCGCTGGCGACCTTGCGCCGTGGCTACGCCGTGGTCCAGGACGCCGAGGGGCACGTCGTCTCCGCCGTCGAGCAGGTGCGGCCCCCGGCTGCGCTCACCGTCCGTGTCACCGACGGAGCGCTCCTGGTGGATCTGCGCGAGGCCCGACGAGAACCCCGTGTCGGTTTGTCGGACGACCCGCTACCCACCGAGGAGAGCACGCCGTGACCCAACCGACCGGTCAGCCCCACGACCCGAGACACCCGTCCCCGCAGATCCCGTACGAGCAGGCGCGTGAGGAGCTGTTGGAGGTGGTGCGCCGCCTCGAGGCCGGTGGCACGACGCTGGAGGAGTCGCTCGCGCTGTGGGAGCGCGGCGAGCAGCTGGCACAGATCTGTGAGCGGTGGCTCCAGGGTGCGCGGGCCCGACTGGCCGGTGCCACCGGGACTGCCTCGACACAGGACGACGGCTGACCGATGCTTCAACCGCCTGCGGACAGCCCGGCGACGAAATCCTCCATCGTCGCCTGCGATGCCGTGCCCGTCACCAACGTCGTCGCACCGTCGGCCCGGCGTACCAGTGTGAGGCGATCCTCGGTCCGCAGCAGCTCCCAGGTCTCGCCGCCCACCTCCCGGCTGCCCTCCGGCTCGGCCTCCTGCGCGAACTCCTCGACCAGTGCCTCGACCGAGTCCGGTGACTGCTCGATCCCGATGTAACGTTCGTCGTCGGTGAGGATCCCCAGGTGCCAGAGCGCACCACCGGACAGGTAGCGCACGCTGGTGGCACGCCAGCCCTCCGGCAGGTCGGCCGGCGCCAGCACGTCGTACGGCGCGACGTCCTGGGCGTCCGCCAGTGCGGGCTCGTAGTCCACAGCCGGTACCGGATTCCCCGGTGGTGCCGACAGCAGCCTGCCGGCCCCCGCGAGCACGGCGATGATCGCCAGCAGGACCAGCGTGGTGCGTAGCGGATCCCCGAGCACCGACGGACGACGGGGGGGCTGTGACGGGGGCGGCTGGCTCACGTCACCATTGTGGCTGTCCGTGGTCCTGCGTCGTGTCGAGGGATGAACCGTGGTGGAGGAAGCGAGCGAGATCTACCGCTCCATCGACCTTGCCCTGCGGGTGGGCGAGGTCGTGATGTCCAGCGGCGCGGGTGCCGCAGACGTGTCGGCCACGATGCTGGCCGTCACCAGCGCCTGTGGCCTGCGCGGCTGCGTCATCGACGTCAACTTCACTACGTTGACAGTCGCGTACCAGGCCAGCCCGGACGTCGCACCGGAGACACACATGCGCGTGGTGCGCTACCGGGGCCAGGAGTACGGGCAGCTCACCGAGGTCGACACGCTCGTGCGCGACCTGAGCACGGGGCGCATCGACCGCGAGGGAGCCAGTCGGCGGCTGAACGAGATCCTCTGGGCGCCGCGCCCGTATCCCCGGTGGGCGGTCACCGTCTCCACCGGCGCCCTTGCCGGCGGCGTCACGCTGCTGCTCGGCGGGGACTGGCTGATCATGCTGGTCGCCATCGTCGCGGCGATCACCATCGACCTGAGCAATCGGGCGCTGGCCAACCGGCGGGTGCCGGTCTTCTACGCGCAGGTGCTCGGAGCGTTCATCGCCACCTCCATCACCCTCGGGCTGTTCGCCCTCGACCTGCCGATCCGGCCGTCCCTGGTGATCGCGGCCAGCATCATCGTGCTGCTGGCGGGCGCCTCGCTCGTCGGTTCGGTGCAGGACGCTCTGACCGGCTACTACGTCACTGCTGCCGCGCGTACGTTCGAGGTCATCCTCCTCACCGCAGGCATCATTGCCGGCATCACACTGGCACTGTCGATCAGCAACCGCCTCGGTCTGGAACTGAGCCTGTCAGCGACCACGACGACCTGGTCACTGGTTCCGCTCGCCCTGCTCGGCGGCACGATCGCCGCGGTCGCGTTCGCGTTCGGATGCCAGGCACCTGCCCGCGCGCTGGTGCCGATCGGGCTGACCGCCCTGGTCGGTCAAGCCTTCTTCCTGGTCGCCGACCAGGCGGAGATCGGCGTGGCAGCGGCGTCGGCGGTCGCCGCCACCGCGGTGGGTCTGGTCAGCTACACCCTGGCAGGACGGGTGCGGGTGCCCGCCCTCATCGTGGTCGTGTCGGCGATCGTCCCGCTGCTGCCCGGCCTGACGATCTACCGAGGTCTGTTCCAGCTCAGCGAGAACGACATCCGCGGCGCCTTCAGCCTGCTCACGGCCTTCAGCATCGGCATCGCGTTGGCCGCCGGTGTGTACCTCGGGGAGTACGTCGCACAGCCGCTCAGGCGCGAGGCCCGGCGCCTGGAGACCAGGCTCGCGGGTCCGCGGCTGGTGGGACCACTGGTGCCGGTAGCGCGGCGGGCGGTGCGCCGCCGCGCCGCCCGCAGGCACCAGACCGATCGACGCAAGACTCCGCATCCTCGGTCCAGATAGCAATTCCTAACCGCACCTGCGGTAGAGTGGGTTGATGGCAGCTGCTCCCGCGGGTCCGTACCGACTGTCCGAGGCCGCCGAGGTGTTGGGGGTCAGCGACGACACGGTGCGCCGCTGGGCCGACCAGGGCCGTTTCACGGTCACGCGCACACCTACCAACGCGCTCGCTATCAACGGCAGCGATCTGGCCCGGCTCGCCGCCGAGGTCGCCGACCATCCCGAGCACAGTCATCCGCGCACGACCAGCGCTCGCAACCGGCTGCGCGGCATCGTCACCGCGGTCAAGCGCGACGAGGTGATGGCCCAGGTCGAGCTGTGCTGCGGCCCGTACCGCGTCGTGTCCCTGATGAGCCGCGAGGCCGCCGACGACCTCGACCTGCGCCCGGGGCGCATCGCCGTCGCCTCGGTCAAGTCCACCAACGTGATCGTGGAACTGCCGTCGTGAACCGTTCGTCCGGCCTCACGACCGCGGCCTGCGTCCTGGCACTCAGCGCGTGCGGGGGCGACGACGACCGGATCGAGCTCCAGGTCTACGCCGCGTCGTCGCTGACCACGGCGTTCGACACCCTGCAGGACACGTACGAGGAGGCCAACCCCGACGTCGACGTGGTGCTGACGTACGACTCGTCGGCGACCCTGGCCGCACAGGTTCTCCAGGACGCACCGGCCGACGTCCTCGCCACCGCCGACGAGTCGACCATGGCCGCCGTCGTCGAGGCGGGACTGGTCGACGGCCAGCCGGACATCTTCGCCACCAACACGCTGGTGATCGCCACCCCGGCGGACAACCCAGCCCGGATCCAGAGCCTGGACGACCTGGACGGGGCAGATTTCGCGGTCTGCGTCGACACCGCGCCCTGCGGCGACGCCACCGACCGGCTGTTCGGGCTCAACGAGTTCACCGGGACGCCGATCAGCGAGGAGGACAACGTGCGTGGGGTGCTGGAGAAGGTCACCTCCGGCACGGTCGACGCCGGCCTCGTGTACGCCTCCGACGCCCAGGCGGCCGGTGAGGAGGTGATCGTGGTCGAGGTCGACAACGCCGCCGAGGTGGTCAACGCCGACCCGATCGCGGTCATCACCACGTCCGAGAACGCCGAGCAGGCCCAGGAGTGGGTGGACCTGGTGCTGTCCGAGGAGGGGCAGCAGGTGCTCGCCGAGCTGGGGTTCGGGCCTCCCCCGTGATGCCCCGCCGTCCAGGCGGTGCCCGACGCGACGGCGCCGGACCGGCGCTGGGACGCGTCCCTGCCGGGCTGCTCATCCCTGCGGCCCTCGGGGTGGCGGTCCTGGTCGTGCCTCTGGTCGGCCTGGTCGTCGAGACCCCCTGGTCGAGCCTGTGGTCGCGGTTGCAGGATTCCGCCGTGGTCTCCGCCCTGCGGCTCAGCCTCATCACAGCGACCCTGGCGATGACGGTCTGCCTGCTGGTCGGTGTCCCGCTCGCGTGGGTGCTCGCACGCGTGCAATTCCGCGGCCGGCGGCTGCTGCGGGCGCTGGTCACCGTGCCGCTGGTCCTGCCACCCGTGGTGGGCGGCATCGCATTGCTGGTCACTTACAACCGCACCGGTCCGCTCGGTGGCCCGGTTTACGACGTCGTCGGATTCCAGCTGCCGTTCAGCACGGCGGCCGTGGTGCTCGCGCAGACGTTCGTCGCCCTGCCCTTCCTGGTGCTCAGCGTGGAGGGCGCGCTGCGCTCGACCGGCGGCCCGTTCGACGAGGTAGCGGCGACCCTCGGCGCCTCGCGGTGGTCCACCTTCCGGCGCGTGACCCTGCCGCTGGCCGGGCCGGGCATCGCGAGCGGTGCCGTGCTGGCGTGGGCACGGGCGCTGGGGGAGTTCGGTGCCACGATCACCTTCGCCGGCAACCGTCCCGACGTGACCCGCACGATGCCGCTGGAGATCTACACGACGTACAACACCGACCGGGAGGGTGCGCTGATCCTCAGTCTGCTGCTGCTGGTGGCGAGCGTGGCGGTGCTGGCCGGGATGCGCGAGCGCTGGATGGGCGGTGCGATCCGATGACCGGCCCGCCGGATCTCGATGCCCACGTGGTCGCCGCACGCGGATCCTTCGAGATCGACATGCACCTGCGGGCCGATCCCGGACAGGTGGTCGCACTGTTGGGGCCCAACGGTGCCGGCAAGTCGACGGTGCTTCGCTGCCTGGCCGGGCTGACCCCCCTGACCGCGGGTCATGTACGTCTGGGCGACACGAGGCTCGAGGAGTCCGCTCGTGACATCCGCGTGGAAGCTGCAGCGCGGCGGGTGGGCATGGTCTTCCAGGAGGGCATGCTGTTCCCGCACCTGTCCGCCCGCGACAACATCGCCTTCGGCCCTCGTCATCTCGGGATGTCGCGGACCGGCTCGCGGCGCCGAGCCGACGAGTGGCTGGATCGGACCGGCCTGGTCGAGTACGCCGACCGCAGGCCCCACCAGCTGTCAGGGGGCCAGCGACAGCGGGTCGCCATCACGCGTGCACTGGCAACTGACCCTTTGCTGCTGCTGCTCGACGAGCCGCTGTCGTCGCTCGACGCGTCGGCCGCGGTGTCCGTACGTACGTTCCTTCGGCGCCATCTCGCGGTCGTCCCAGCCGCCACCGTGCTCGTGACCCACCAGGCCATCGACGCGCTCGTGCTCGCCGACCACGTCGTGGTGGTCGAGGACGGACGCGCCGTGCAGAGCGGCACGCCCGCCGCCGTGGCGCGGGAGCCACGTAGCGACCACGTTGCCTCGCTGATGGGGCTGAACCTGCTGCGCGGCGAGGCGGACGACCACGGGATCCGGCTGGTCGACGGTGCGCTGCTGATCGCTGCGACCTCCGAACGCGGCCAGGTGTTCGCGTCGTTCGCCCCCAACACGGTGAGCCTGCACGGGGCGCAGCCACATACCAGCGCGCGCAACGTCTGGCAGCTGGAGGTCGACGGGATCGCCCCGCACGGGGATGCCCTGCGGGTGCACCTGGCCGGCGCGGTGCCACTGCTCGCCGACATCACCCCCGGTGCCCTGGCCGCCCTCGGCCTGGCCGAGGGCGACCCGGTGTGGGCGAGCGTCAAGGCCACCGAGATTGCCGTGTACCCGGCCTGAGGCTTCCGATGCACTCAGCCGGTCAGGCGGGCGACCACCACGTCGCCCTGTGGGTCGTCCTCGGTCCACACCATGAGTGGGCCGTGACCGAACGGCGACTCCAGCACGTCGGCGTCGGTCAGCCGCCAGACTTGTTCGGAGGCGAGGTCAGTACCTGAACCACCGGTTGCACCCTGCGTCCAGCAATGTGTCAACCGACCCATCGGCGCGTCCAATGAACGACGTACAGCTACCCCGTTGAAGTTCCTGCCACATGACCACCCCACCAGCGGATGCCCCACCCGAGACTCGGGGTCCTTGCTCTGGCGAATCGAGCGAGCGGTCAGCGCCCGATCGCAAGTCACGGACCCGCAGATCCCAGGTCCGAAAGGACCCGCCCGTGCCGACAGAATAAAACATCGAGTCACCGGTCACCTGGGGAGAATGCGCCCCGCGAACTCGCAGCCGCATTCTCGCCGATCCGTCTGCTGGAACCGAGTACACAGCCGGGTTCACGCTGGACACGGCGGGGCCGTCCACCGACTCCACAGCGGCGAACCAGACAGTCCCGTCGTGCAGGCTCGCCGCTGTGCCGTTGGGGACAGCCGGCACCGGATCCACTCCCACATCCGGCGCCTCCGCGATCTTGCGGGTCACCCCCGACCGGCGATCGTGCGAGTACATCACCCACGGCATCGTGAAGAGGTCTGGCGCGTTCGACTCCACCCACACGACGTATCGGCGACCCGCCGCGGCGACGTATCCTCCGGTGTCCACATCGCCCGAGATCACATCGACCTCGGCGCTGACCGGGTCGACCAGGACAACCGAGCTGCTGTCCCCGAATGCCGATCCGATGACCTGACCATCCGGTGTCATGCCGGTGGGTCGCCACTGCCGACCGTCTGGCAGCCGCCGGTCCAGGGTGGCCAGGACCTTCATTCCTTGGCCGTCTGCGAGCACCGGATCTGCCCGCAGATCCTGGTCGGTTAGCTCGGTCGTCGAGTCATCCTGGATTGGCTCCTCCGGATCGTCGTCATCCATTGGCCCGCGCCTCGTTCGCCGAGATCCGACTCGATAGTCATGCGCGCGCCACGGGGTGACCCGCAACTCGGATCTCGGCGCGGAACGGGGGATACCATCGTGGCCGCCGCCCCACTGTCCGCGAGAGGACGCCCATGTCGTCGACGCCAGAGCACCCCCCACTTTCCGACCAGCCGATGCCCGAGGAGCTCAAGCCGGCCAGCGAGGCGCCGGACCGCAACCCGGCCCTGGACCTGGTCCGCGTTTCACCGAGGCGGCGGCCGCCGCGGCACGCTGGGTCGGACGCGGGGACAAGAACGGTGCCGACGGGGTCGCGGTCAAATGCCATGCGCGCGTCACCCCCCATCGTCCGCTGGCGGCGTCGGCGGTCAACTCCTCCGGCGTGTACTGCGGCGTGTACTGCGGCGCCTCACCTGGGATCCAGCGCCCGCCTGTGAAGTTGCCCGCG
>JACCXZ010000082.1 GCA_013696745.1 Nocardioidaceae bacterium
GCGAAGAACGGGCCGAGCCGTGCCAGGTCGGGCCACACCATGAGTGGACGGTACTGCCGGGGTCTGGTCAGGGGTCGTCGTCCGGGGCTGCTCGACAACGTGGGGTCTGCTGCCGTGCCCGAGGGCGCCCCAAGGTTGTCGGGTTCGCCGCGACCATCCAGCTCGCCCCGCTGGCCGGCGAGGCCAGGGCGGCTAGCCACATCGCCACCAAAGCCGTGGCCGCCGCCGGGAGCACGGACGTTCTGGTGGTGGCCAACGGCGGGCGCGGCGACGTGTCCTGCTGGGGTGGGCTGCTGAGCTTGGGCGCCAGCCGCCGTGGGATCCGGGGTGTGATCGTCGACGGCGCGTGCCGCGACGTGGACGAGGCCCGCGAGCTCGGGTTCCCGGTCTTCGCCCGGGCCACCACCCCCCTACGGCACGGGCCGCCTGCGCCAGGTCACAGCCGGTGAGCCGGTCCGTGTCGGGGAGGTGAGCGTCTGCCCGGGCGACGTCGTCCTCGTCGATGAGACCGGCGTCGCGGTCGTCCCATGCGACCACGCCGAAGAGGTCCTCTCCGCCGCGCAGCGCCTCGTTGGCCGCGAACAGGCCATCGCCGCACAGCTGCGGGCAGGCTCGTCCCTGCCCGAGGCCATGCGCGACGCGCGTCTTGCCGGCACCGAAGAGGTGAGCTGATGACCGACGACACCGCAGGTCCCACCGGGAGCCCCGCCGAGAGCCCGACCGAGGGGCTGGTGAGGCGGCTCGCAGCCTTGCCAACAGCGGCGATCTCCGATGCCCTCGACGCGCTCGGTCTCCCCGGACAGGTGCACGGCCTCGCGCCGTTGACGAACCAGGCCAGGGGCACCGGACCGGCATTCACCGTGGCCTACGAACCAGCCCACTCCGACCGCGACCGCGTCGGTGACTTCCTCGACGACGTGCCGGCCGGCAGCGTCGTGGTGATCGACAACGCCGGCCGCACCGACTGCACCGTCTGGGGTGGGATCATGACTCAGACCGCCGGTGCTCGCTGCGTCGCGGGCACCGTGATCCACGGCGCCTGCCGCGACGTCGCCACCTCGGTGGCCCAGGGCTATCCGCTGTTCAGTGCCGGACGGTTCATGCGTACCGGCAAAGACCGGGTCCGTCTCGCCGCCGTCGGAGTCCCGATCACGATCGACCGGGTCACCATCTGCCCCGGCGACCTGGTCACCGGCGACGCCGACGGCGTCGGCATCGTCGCGTCCCGCCACCTGCAACGGACGGTAGAGATCGCCGAGGACATCGACCGCACCGAACACCGCATCGTCGACGCCGTCCGCGCAGGCGCCACCCTGCGCCAGGCTCGCGCCGCGCTCGGGTACCACCAGCTGCAGCGAGGCACCCGATGACGGCCGAGGACTTCCCCGTGTTCGCCAGCTCCATCGCGTGTTCGGCACAAGCAAGGACCAGCCCGGACGGCTCGGTCAACCCATCACCGTGCGCGGAGTCCAGGTCAGCACCGGCGACCTCGTCGTCGCCGACACAGACGGGATCGTGATCCTTCCGCGCGCCGAGGCTGCGGCGATCATCCAGCGGGCCGACCAACGCGCCCACCACGAGGAACGGGTCATCACCGGGCTCAGGGCGGGCCACACAACCGTGCAGTTGTATGGGCTGCTGCCGCCCGACGACAACGCGCAAGAGAAGCGATCGGCATCACCGGAATCGTGACTCGCGCCCCGCACGAACCCAGGCTGAAGGTGTTTCGGATGGGGAACCCTGACGGGACGCTCCGGTGGGCTCAACTGAGCCGGTGTCGTCGAAGGAGGATTCGCTTGCGGAAGGCGATGTTGTTTCAAGCCTCCCGCCCGCGGCGGCGACTGTCCGTGCGAATCAAACCCTGATGACGCGAAGCGAGCCGTGAGCGGTCGCGATCTGGTCGAAATTCTCGTCCTGCGTCACGACTGGCAGCCCGTGGACGACGGCCGTGGCTGCGATCAAGGTGTCGGTGAGCCTTACCGTGTGGTGCACACCCATGCGCCGGCAATCGACAACGAGCCGTGCCCACGCTGTCATCACCGGCTCGCTGACTGGGATCGGGTCGGACTCTCTTGCCAGAGCGAGGGTATCCGCGCGTCTGGCCAGAACGTTCTCGTCGATCTCGGCAAGGACCCCGAGCTGTAGCTCGCCGATCGTCACGACAGACACCGCCACGTGATCGGGCAACGGGCCAAGCGGCCTGTCTGTCTGTTTGGCGATGAACACCGACGTGTCGAGCAAGCCCGACGTCACAGGTCAGCCAAAGTTTCGCCAGCGAGCTCGTCAAGGTCACGTCGCAAGCCGGGATCCGCGGAACGGTGCCCGAGCTGATCTCTCAGGCCGCCCCCGAGAGCCACCGTGTGCGACCACCGTGGGGAACGATGTCCGCGATCGGCTCGCCGCGCACGGTCACGCCGGGTCGTACAGACGTGGCGCGGCGCTGCGAAGATCGGCACATGCGCCTCCTCGATCTGAGCCATGTCATTGAGCACCAGATGATCACCTACCCCGGACTGCCGGGACCAGAGATCGGTGAACACCTGAGCTTTGACTCTTCGGCGAGCCACTACGCACCGGGCACCGAGTTCGCCATTGGCCGACTGAGCATGGTCGCCAACACCGGCACCTACCTCGACACCCCGGCGCACCGCTACCGCGACGGCCATGACTTGGCCGATCTTCCGCTTGAGCGCTGCAGCTTGCTACCAGCCGTTGTCATCGACGCGGGCAGCGATGGGCCGATCGGTCACACCGCGTTCAACGAGGTGAACGTCGAAGGGTCAGCCGTGCTCCTGCGGACCGGATGGGACCGGTACTGGGGCACCGACCACTACGGTGACCCCGCCCACCCACATCTGACCGAAGGAGGAGCCCACGCATTAGTCGACCGTGGTGCCGTCTTGGTCGGGATCGACTCGGTCAACATCGACGACACCACCACCGGGCAGCGGCCTGCCCACACCATCCTGCTGGCTGCCGGCATCCCGATTGTGGAACACCTAACCGGCATGGACGCTCTACCGGTCACCGGCGCCTTGTTCAGCGCCGTACCCCCGGCGGTGCGCGGACTGGCCACGTTCCCGGTCCGCGCCTTCGCGAGCCTGCCCTGACCTACCCGCCAAAGCAGACGACGCCGAGCCCCACCCAGTTCATGACGCCTATCGGCGCGCGCTCTTACACCGGCGTAATTCGAGGCAGGACCGCTAGGCGAGCAGATTGGCGTGGCGCAGCACGAGGCGCAAGGCCCACGCCGACAAACCACCCTCGTCGGCGCGTGCAAGCAGTGCCGGGGCGCCCGGCCATGCTGATCCCCGACCCCGGCCCGGTCTCGATCCGCGGCCAGGCGTGCTTCGGCCAGGGCATGCAGGTCACGCACTTGCGCCGCCTGCGCGAGCCCGTTCCGCGGCCGCGATCCGATCCACCAGATCGGCCGCACTCAACGCGGTCTGGTCCGATCCCTCAGCTGCCCTCGGCGGCGCGTTGTGGGCAGGGGTAGGCGCACCACAGGCGAGCACCTCACCCAGCAATGTGACCTCGGCACGAACATGTGTCGACACTCTCGGCCGGGTCCGACAGTCTCGGCCGGATCGACCCGCGATGTGCGCGTTCAATCGGCACAAACCCGCCGGCGCTCAGCCCGCCTCAGTCAGCGACCACAGTCCCCCGCAACTCCTCCAGCGCCTCGGCGAGTCGGTCCAGACCCCAGGCGAGGTCCTCCTCGCTGATCATCAGGGGCGGGGAGA
>JACCXZ010000137.1 GCA_013696745.1 Nocardioidaceae bacterium
ACACCGGCGCTGCTACCGGTGACCAGAGCGGTACGGCCTGTCAGCTCAAGATCCATAGCCGCACCGTATCCACCACTGCCGACAACAACATGTTCCCGACGTCAAACGCTCTCTCGCAGTCGGCTACGGGGCGAGTCGGTATCGCATGCACGTTGGCCCGCTGGGGCATCCCCTGTGACACACAGGTGCCGTACGACTCGGGCCAGTTCGACACCCGCATGGGCGCGGGTCCGCTCGCGCTGGCGCGGGTCGGCGCCGCCGAGCGACTGCGCGGGCAAGGGCACGCGGTCCAGGAGCAGCTCTTCGAACCACGCGTCCAGCGCGGCCCAGGCGAAGCGGACCGTGTGCGTCAAGCCTTCCGACGCGTCGTCGGTGTGAACGTGTGCCGTTACGGGTCGGTCCAGCTCACCGACACGAAGCCCATGCCGGCGCGCGGTACCTGTGCCCAGATGCTCGACGTGCTGCTCGTCGACCAGCAGCTCCGCGCCCAGCCAGGCGAATCCGTACTCCTCGTCGTGGCGGCGAGACTGAACCATCCCAGGGATCGCCACAGGGCGGCAGTCCCAGTAGACCCGTCCGATCTGGAAACCCGTCCAGGGGCGTCATACGGCACACTGACCTGGTGAATGGACTCAAGATCGGCTACCTCGCCGGCCTCGACCAGGATGCCCGCGACCGAGCGTTCGTAGACCGCCGGGACGTTCTCGCCGACACGGCCGGCCAGCTCCGGCGCCTGGCGCGAACGTCCTGGCGGCGCCCCTTGCCACCTTTGGCCTCGGGCTCCACCGCCAAGCCGACCCGGCCAGCGCCGTAATGACCGAGGCCGCTGCATCCAGGAGGTCGGCATGAAGGGACGTACGTCGTCGTGGTGGGGGACGGTGCTGGACGCACCCGACCCCCACGCGCTCGCCGAGTTCTACTCCCGCCTGCTGGAGTGGCCGATCGCGACGGATGAACCCACCTGGGTCGTCCTCAACCGGCCCGGCGAGTCGTTCTACCTCGGCTTTCACGAGTCGTCCGCGTACGTACGCCCGGTCTGGCCGCCGGTCGACGGGCACCAGCAGATGATGGTGCACCTCGACATCGAGGTGGACGACATCGACGCCGCGGTGGCCGACGCGCTGAACATGGGCGCGACGCTGGCCGAGTTCCAGCCGCAGGACACGGTACGGGTGCTGCTCGACCCGATCGGGCACCCGTTCTGCCTGTATCTCGGCAGCTGATTCTGTACCTGACCTGACCAGACCCGGCGCGGACGTCGGAGCTTCTTCGTCGTCCGTTCACGTCCGGGATGCCGCCTGGCCGGGCCGCGCTGGCAGCGTGACACCTCCCGCGGGGATGCCCCCGGGGAATCCAGTTGCCAGACCAGCAGAAGGGTCACCCTGTGCACAGACGCACGTTCGCCGCCGCTGCCGCCCTCACCGCCACCAGCGTCGCCGGAGCGGCACTCACCGGCCCCGCCGCCGGTGAGCCGCCGCCGCACGCCGGACCTCCACCGCACGCCGGACCCCCACCGCACGCCGGAGGACCGGGGGTCGGCGGCAGCCCGGTCGGTGTCGAGCTGACCGAGATCGGCCGCTACACCGCCCCCGACGCCGGGTTCGACGAGGGTGCGCTGAGATCGTCGCCCACGACACCGCCAGCCAGCGGCTGTTCGTTGCGAACGGCTCCGAGGGCACCGTCGACGTCCTCGACATCTCCGACCCGTCTGCTCCGCAGCTCGTCGAACAGGTCGACCTGTCGCGTTACGGCGACGGCATCACCGGGGTCGGTGCCCGGGACGGCCTGGTCGGCGTCGCGGTCCAGCCGGCGGACGCGCAGGCCGAGCCGGGTCGCGCGGTCTTCCTGGACGCCGACTCCCTGGAGATCCTTGCCGACGTCGAGGCCGGCTTCGGACCGGACGCGCTGATCATCGCCCCGGACGCCTCGGTCGCGATGGTCGCCAACGAGATCGAGCCGAACGACGCGTACACCGTCGACCCCGAGGGCTCGATCACGATCGTGGGCCTGGACACCTTCGCGGCGACCCAGGTCGGCTTCGACGACTTCACCGAGGCGGACCTGGACGACTCGGTCCGCATCTTCGGCCCGGGCGCCTCGGTCGCCCAGGACCTCGAGCCCGAGAACATCACCTACTCCGCGGACTCGGGCACGGCCTGGGTCACCCTGCAGGAGAACAACGCGATCGCCGAGGTCGACGTGTCCGCGGGCGAGGTGACCGACATCGTCGGGCTCGGGTTCAAGGACTGGCGGACCGCCGGCAACGGCTTCGACGCCAGCAACGCCGACGACGAGATCAACATCCGCGACTGGCCCGTGCTCGGCATCCCGCACCCCGACGCCCTGGCGGCCTACCAGGTGCGGGGGCACACGTTCCTGGTCACCGCGAACGAGGGCGACGCCCGCAGCTACGACGGTTACTCCGAGGAGGAGCGGCTCGCCGACGTCACCCTCTGCGACGACGTCCGCTACGACGGGATGGGGCCGGAGGAGCTGCAGCAGGACGAGAACCTCGGCCGGCTGAACATCACCACCGCGAACGGCTTCGACGAGGACCGCGGCTGCCTCGCCGAGATCTACGCGTACGGGGCCCGCTCGTTCTCGATCTACACACCGGGAGGCGACCTGGTCTACGACTCCGGCAGTGACTTCGAGGACGTCACCGCGCAGGTGCTGGGCCGCAACGGGTTCAACGCCAACAACGACGAGACGGGTCCGGACGCGTTCGACACGCGCAGCGACGACAAAGGCCCTGAGCCCGAGGGCGTGGCCGTCGGGCGCGCCTACGGCAACACGTACGCCTTCGTCGGCCTCGAGCGAGTGGGCGGCGTGCTGACCTATCAGGTGACCGACCCCGCAGAGCCGGAGTTCGTTAGCTACACCACGGGACGGGACTTCGACGCGCCGACGCCGGAGGAGTCCGTCGACCTGGGGCCCGAAGGCGTGCTGTTCGTGCCCGACGACGAGAGCCCGACCGGCCGCCCGCTGGTCGTCCTCTCCCACGAGGTGACCGGAAGCACCACGATCTACCAGGTTGACCCGGTGACCCCCGGTCGGGGGCGTCGCGGCCGGTAGTCTCCGGCGCCGCCGATGACGAGGTCGGGGGGAGAGCCCTTGTCGGCTCTCCCCCGGCCCGCGGGGGCTAGCCGCGCGGGGCGTACATGATCGTGGCGACCCCGACGAGGCAGATGAGCGCACCGGCGATGTCGTAGCGGTCGGGTCGGAATCCGTCCATCACCATCCCCCAGGCCAACGAGCCGGCCACGAAGACGCCGCCGTACGCGGCCAGGATGCGTCCGAAGTTGGCGTCCGGCTGCAGGGTCGCGACGAAGCCGTACAGGCCGAGCGCGACCACCCCGGCACCGATCCACACCCAGCCACGGCTCTCGCGGACGCCCTGCCAGATCAGCCACGCCCCACCGATCTCGGCCAGGGCTGCCAGCGCGAACAGGAGCAGCGAACGGGTGACAGTCACCCGCCCACTGTAAAACTGCCGTACTCACCCCTCGACGGCGTTCGGGTCCATCCAGAAGACCTCCCAGTGGTGTCCGTCCAGATCGGAGAAGCTGCGGCCGTACATGAAGCTCTCCTCCATCGGCTCCTTCACCTGCTGCGCACCGAGGGCGAGCGCCTTGTCTGCCAGCTCGTCGACCTGCTCCCGGCTGTCCACCCCCAGCGCCATGATCTCGCCGGTGCTGGTGGTCGCGTCCGCGATGCTCTCGGGTGTGAAGGTCTGGAAGAACGGCTCCACGAGCAGCATCGCGTGGATGTCGTCGCTGAAGACGATGCAACTGGCGTTGGCGTCGGAGAACTGTGGGTGCTGCGTGTAGCCGAGCCCGGCGAAGAAGCCGGTCGACGCGGTGAGGTCCTTCACGGGCAGGTTGATGAAGATCTTGGTGGACATGGGACGTCCCATCTGTCGTCGCTCGCGCGGTCCCGGGCGGAACCGCGCCTTCTGTACGAGTTCTGATTGCGTCGGCGAAGGGGACGGGAGGACGCTGAGGTCCGTGACGATTGCTGAGCAGCTCGCGCGCGGTCGGGAGGCGTTCGACACCCGCTCGTGGGAGCGGGCCCACGCCTGCCTTGCTGCGGCCGACCAGGCGTCGCCGCTGGAGCCGGAGGACCTCGAGACGCTGGCGACCGCCGCCTACCTGACTGGGCGGCACGAGCCGTGCACCGACCTGTGGGTGCGGGCGCATCGGGGGTACGTGAGCCGCGGCGACCCCGAGCAAGCGGCCGGCTGCGCGTATTGGCTGGCGTTCACGCTGGTCAACCGCGGTGAGTTCGCGCTCGCCGCCGGCTGGGTCAGCCGCGGTGTCGAGCTGCTCGACATCGGGACGCGCGACTGCGTGCAACGCGGCTACCTGCTGATGCTGACCGGGATCCAGGCCCTCATGCAGGGCGACGCCGAGCGCGCACTGCCGACGATCCTGCAGGTCCGAGCCATCGCCGACCGCTTCGCCGATGCCGATCTCACGGTCCTGTCCCGGCTCGGCCACGGCCAGACGCTGCTCGAGCTCGGCCGGACCGACGAGGGTGTCGGGCTGCTCGACGGCGTCATGGTCGCGGTCACCAGCGGCGAGGTCTCGGCCACCGTGGCGGGGCTCGCCTACTGCGCCGTGATCTCTGCCTGCCACGACATCTTCGACGTACGCCGCGCCCAGCAGTGGACGACCGCTCTCACGCACTGGTGCGACGCCCAGCCAGATCTGGTCCCCTACACCGGACAGTGCCTCGTCCACCGGGCCGAGATCATGCAGCTGCGCGGCGCTTGGACGGACGCGACCGAGGCCGCCCACGCCGCGTTCGAGCGGTTCGAGCTGGCCGGCGACCATGTCTCCGCCGGGGCGGCCTACTACGTGGCCGCGGAGCTCGACCGTCTCCACGGCGACGCCGAGCGCGCCGACGTCGGCTACCGCGAGGCGAGTCTGCGCGGGCGCGACCCGCAGCCCGGTCTGGCGCTGCTCCGGCTCGCTCAGGGGCGGACCGACGCCGCGGTGTCCATCATCCGGCGCGTGGTCGACGAGACGCAGGACCGGGTACGCCGCCCGCGAGTGCTCGCCGGACAGGTCGAGATCATGCTCGCCGTCGGTGACCTGCCTGCCGCCCGAGCCGCCTGCGCCGAGCTGGACCGGATCGCCACCGGGTGCGGGGCTCCCCTGCTGCTCGCCACGGCCCACCAGTGCACCGGCGCGGTCCTACTGGCCGGGGACGACGCGCGCGGGGCACTGGCCCGACTGCGCATCGCGTGGTCCACCTGGCGCGAGCTGGACGCACCGTACGAGGCCGCCCGCACCCGCGTGTTGATCGGGCTCGGGTGCCGCGCGCTCGGCGACGAGGACTCCGCCCGGTTGGAGCTGGACGCGGCCCGCTCGGTGTTGCACCGCCTAGGCGCCGGACCCGACGTGACTCGCATCGACGCGCTCAGCCAGCCGGGGCCCGCGGCGCACGGCGGGCTCAGCAGCCGCGAGATCGAGGTGCTGCGCCTCGTCGCGACGGGGAAGACCAACCGGGCCATCGCCGCCGATCTGGTGCTCAGTGAGAAGACCGTGGCCCGGCACCTCAGCAACATCTTCACCAAGCTCGGCCTGGCGTCCCGGGCAGCGGCCACGGCGTACGCGTACGAGCACCACCTGCTGTAGGCGCGTGGGCAGTTTCACCCACGCGCTGGTGGCCGGTTGGTGGATTGTCCCGACGCGGCATGCCTGGCCGGCTCCGTAGCGTCATGGGCGGAAGGGAGACTCCGATGACCATCGAGCAGTGCGACACCATCATCATCGGCGGTGGGCAGGCAGGCTTGTCCACGGCGTACCACCTCACCAGGCGCGGCGCATCATGCGTGATCCTGGAGGACCACGAACGCGTCGGCGACATCTGGCGCCGGCGCTTCGACTCGCTGCGGCTCTACAGCCCCGCGAAGTACGACGGGCTTCCCGGCTGGGCGTTCCCGGTCCCGCCCTGGACGTACCCCAGCAAGGATCAGGTCGCCGACTACCTCGAGGCGTACGCGTCCAGGTTCGAGCTGCCCGTCCGTACCGGCGTGCGCGTCGACACCGTGACGCAGGACGGCGACCACTTCGTGGTGCGCGTCGGTGACCAGACCTTCGAGGCCGGCAATGTCGTGGTCGCCTCCGGCACCTGGCAGGACCCGCGGACACCAGAGCTCGCTGCCCAGCTCGACCCGTCGATCCGCCAGCTGCACTCCCATCACTACCGCAACCCGTCGCAGCTGCAACCCGGCGACGTCCTCGTGGTGGGGGCCAGCCACTCGGGCGCCGACATCGCGCTCGAGGTCTCCGGCGGGCACCGCACCACCCTCGCCGGGCCGGTCAGGGGGGAGCTGCCGATGGACATCGAGGGGCGGGTGGCCCGGATGGTGCTGCCGTTCCTCTGGTTCGCGGCCAACCACGTGTTGACCAGGGCCACGCCCGTCGGTCGCAAGATGCACCCCGAGGTGCTGGCTCATGGTGGACCGCTGCTGCGGGTGAAGCAGGCGCACCTCGCAGCAGCGGGTGTCGAGCACGTGTCGGAGAAGGTGACGGACGTCCAGGACGGACTGCCGGTGCTCGCGGACGGCCGTGTCCTCGACGTGCGCAACGTCGTCTGGTGCACCGGCTTCGGCAAGGACCTGTCGTGGATCCAGGTGCCGTTCGACGTGCAGGACGGGTGGCCGGTGCAGGAGCGCGGGGTCGTCCCGTCGCTGCCGGGGCTGTACTTCATCGGCCTGCCGTTCCTGTACGCCTTCGCCTCGATGCTCGTGGGTGGCGTCGGCCGGGACGCCGAGCGGGTGGCCGAAGACATCGTCTCGCGCGGTCGGGTCGCTGTGCCAGCCTGACCCGCCGCCGCCGCTGGCGGTAGGCAGGGCAGGCTAGTGCCATGCCCTGGGCGACGAACCCTCGAGACGGGGTCCGCAGCTACTTCGAGGACACGGGTGGCGACGGATCACCAGTCCTGGTCTACACCGGCCTCGCGGACCCCCTCGAGGAGGCGCAGCAGAATCCGCTGGTGCGCGCGCTTGCCTACGAGCATCGGATGGTGTTCGCCGACCACCGCGGCCACGGACGCAGCGACAAGCCGCACGACGTGGATTCGTACGCACTGCCGACCAGAGTCTTGGACGCCGTGGCGGTGCTGGACCAGGCCGACGTCGAGCGTGCTCACGTGCTCGGCTTCTCCTGGGGAGCCCGGCTGGGGTTCGCGATCGGGGAGCACGCGCCCGAGCGAGCGCTGTCGCTGGTGCTGTGCGGCAACCAGCCGTACGCATGGGAGGAGCGCTGGCCCTTCGTCCCGATGCTCAGCGAGGCGCTCGACGCTGCGCAGCACTCCGGGATGCAAGGCTTCCTCGACACGCTCGAGTCGACCTTGAGTGACGCTCTCGGGGAGACCGTCCGCCGACGGCTGCTCGACAACGATCCGCGAGCGATCGGCGCTGCCTGGCGCTCGGCGATGTCCGAGGGCGCGATCTCCCGCGACCTCACCGCTTGGCGGCTGCCCTGCCTGATCTACATGGCCGGGGGCGAGGAGATGTACGCCAACGCGGCCCGGGCCGCCGCGGAGATCCCCACGGCTCGGTTCCTGGCGCTGTCCGGGCACACACACCTGTCGGCGCCCTACGAGGTGGAGCAGGTGTTGCCTGCTGTGCGCGCCCTGTTCGCAGCAGCGGCACCGCTTCCCCCTTGACCTTTCGGGGAACGCGTGTCCGACTGCGGGTACTCAATCGCCGACCGCACGAGACCACCGGGAGACACCGTGGACATCACCCAGCTGATCCTCGACGACCATGCCGAGCAGAGACGGCTGTTCGCCATGCTGGAACAGATCGACCGTAGCGACACCGAGGCGCTGAGCGCCGTATGGGGGCGGCTGGCTGCATTCCTGGACGTGCACGCCGAGGCGGAGGAGCAGCACTTCTATCCCGCCCTGCTCCGCCTCGGCGAGGGCGCGGGTGACAAGGACGACGCCGCGGAGGAGACCGACGACGCGATCGATGACCACAACGAGATCCGCGATGCCGTGGCCGCCGTCGCCGAGCACCCGGCTGGCAGTGACGCGTGGTTCGAGGCTGTCGCTGCTGCGAACAAGGCCAACAGCACCCACCTGGCCGAGGAGGAGCGCGAGGGTCTCGCCGACTTCCGTCGCAACGCGTCGCTGGAGACTCGTCACGAGCTCGCGGTGGCGTTCGCGTCCTTCCAGACCAGACATGTCACCGGCGTCGAACCGGTCAACAAGGACCCGGAGGAGTACATCGCCGAGCACGAGTGAGGGTGCGCACAGCCTTGTTGTGTGACTCAGTCACATATATGCTGATGGGATGGGCCGTCTCGCCAACCTCGTCGGCGTCTTCTCGCTCACGGTGGCCGACCGGGTCGCACCCGACGTGCCCGGCAGGACGCTGGCAGGCTCGTCCACCGCCGCCGCGCTGGTCACGCTGTCGGCACACCCAGGGCACGGAGTGGGCTGGGTGGCGAACGTGCTCGGGCTCACGTCTTCAGGTGCCACCCGCCTTGTCGAGCGCCTGCTCGCCGACGGGTCGGTCCGCCATGGTGAGAGCGGTGACGCGCGGTCGCGGTCCCTCTATCTGACCGAGCGCGGTCGGCTGCGTGCCGAGGAGGCACTCAGTCGTCGGGCCGCGGAGATCGAGAGATCGCTCGACTGCTTGTCTGACAGCGACCGGGCGACCCTGGAGCGCCTGCTCAGCACGGTGGTCGCAGCCCTGGCCGATGACCGCCCGACCGCGTTGCGGGTCTGTCGGCTGTGCGACCGGGATGCGTGTGGCGAGCAGGCCGGCCGGTGTCCGCTCGAGCACACGGTCCCGACCGGTGCCTAGGCCGGTTCCGCTCACGGTCGCCTCCGGCGTGGCCGTCATCGCGGTGGCCTTCGGCCTGGCACGGTACGGCTACGGGTTGCTCCTGCCCGACATCCGCGCCGACCTCGGCTTCGATACCACGACGGCCGGCATGATCAGCTCCGGCGCGTACGTGTCCTACCTCGTGGCCAACACCGTCGTGGTCCCCCTCACCGCCCGTACGGGACCGCGGGTACCGATCGCGATGGCCATGGCTACCGCCGGCGGCGGGATGGCCCTGATCGCAACGTCGACGTCCACGACGCAGTTCGCGGTGGGCGTGCTGGTCGCCGGGTTGTCCGCCGGCTTCGCCTTCCCGCCGTACGGCGACATCGCCTCGGCGAGCATCCCCGAGGACCGGCGCAACCTTGCCTGGGCCGCGATCAGTTCCGGTACGGGATGGGGCGTGCTGGTGGCCGGACCGGTCGCGATCGTGTCCGGAACCTCCTGGCGGAGCGTCTGGTGGCTCTTCGCCGGGGTCGCGCTGTTCGTGGGCGTGGTGGCGACCTGGGCGGCCCCGGCGCGCATCCGGTCGTCCGCGCAGCTGCCCAGCCTACGGCCGAGCTGGTTCTTCTGCGACCGGTCACGCCCGCTGCTCGGCTCCGCCATCCTGATCGGGTTCGGCAGCTCGGTCTGGTGGGCATTCAGCGTCGACGCCCTCCGCGCAGCTGGGACCGAGCCGGACACAGCACGCGTCATCTACGCGCTCTGCGGCGCGGCCGGGATCGCCGGGCTGTTCGCCGGTCCGGCCGTGAGTGTGCTCGGTCAACGCACCGTCCACTGCGTCTCGGTCATCGGCGTCTCCGCATCGCTGGTCGCCCTCGCCACCGCACCTGCCGCCGCAGCAGGCGCCCTGACCGCGTTGCTCTTCGGCGTCACCTACAACAGCGTCATCGCCGTCCAGGGCTTGTGGAGCGCTGACGTCTTCGCCGACCGTCCCTCCGCCGGACTTGCCGCGGTCAGCACCGGACTGACCGTGGGCACGCTCACCGGTCCGGCCACCGCCGGCCTCGTCATCGGCTGGTTCGGCTATCCCGCAGCACTGGCCCTCGCGGCGCTGATCTGCATTGCCGCCGTCTTCACCGCCCCGTCCCGACGGCG
>JACCXZ010000154.1 GCA_013696745.1 Nocardioidaceae bacterium
CCGGCTGGGCCTCCCTGGGCACGGCGTACGTGCAGCAGGCGGCCATCACCGGAGACCCGACGTACTATCCGAAGGCTCGAGGCGCCCTGGCGCGCTCGATGCAGATCAAGCCTGAACGCAACGCCGCCGCGCTGACCGGCATGGCCGCGCTGTCAGCTGCCCAGCACGACTTCCCCAGGGCAGTGGAGCACGCCCGGGCCTCGCAGCGGATCAACCCCTACAGCGCGAGCAACCAGGGCATCCTCAGCGACGCGCTCGAGCAGCTGGGCCGCTACGACGAGGCACGTGACGAGCTGCAGCGGATGCTGAACCTGCAGCCCGGCGTCCCGTCCTTCACCCGGGCCTCCTACGCCTTCGAGGTACGCGGTCAGCTTCGGCCAGCGCAGATGGCGCTGAAACGTGCGCTCGACCTGGCCAGCCGACCCTCCGACCAGGCCTACTGCCTGTACTACCTCGGGGAGCTCGCCTGGAATGCAGGCCAGCTCGACCGCGCCGACCGCTACTACGCACGCGGGCTGCGCCTGGACCCGTCCTACACCAGCCTGCTGGCCGGTCGCGCCAAGGTCGCCGCCGCGCGCGGGCAGGTCCAGACCGCCGTGCAAAGGTACGACGAGGTCGTACGCCGGCTGCCGACGCCGACCTTCCTGATCGAGTACGCCGACCTGCTGCGCTCGCTGGGGCGTGACCAGGCCGCCGAACGGCAGGAGGCCGTCGTGACGGCCACGCAGGCACTGTTCGAGGACCAGGGTGTCGACGTCGGCGCCGAAATTTCGCTGTTCGAGGCCGACCGCGGCCGCGCCGAGGCGGCGCTGCAGGCTGCGCGGACGACGTGGGAGCGCCAGCGCAGCACCGAGGCCGCCGACACGTACGCCTGGGCCCTCCACGTCAGCGGGCGCGACGAGGCCGCACTCGACTTCGCCGACAAGGCGGCACGGCTGGGTACCCAGAGCGCCCTGTTCGCCTTTCACCGCGGCATGATCGAGAAGGCCCTGAATCGGTCCGCCGCCGCGCGTGCGTCGCTGCTTCGGGCCCTCGACATCAACCCGCACTTCTCCCCGCTGCTGGTCCCACGGGCCCGGACCGCGCTGAAGCAGCTGAGCACCCGATGAGCAGCCGTCCCGGCGGCAGCCGCCTGTGCAGCGGATGTCGTCGCGGCCGGACGGCTGGCCTGTTGCTCGCGTTCCCGCTCGCACTGATCGCGATCCTGGTCCTCGCACCGGCCGCCAGTGCGCACCCGTTGGGCAACTTCACCGTCAACTCCTACAGCGCGCTGCGGGTGGAACCAGACGCCATCGCGGTGCAGCTGGTGGTTGACTCCGCGGAGATCCCCACCGTGCAACAGTTCCCCGACGCCAACTCCGCAGGTGGGGTCGCGCCTTCGACAGTGACCGAGTACGCCGAGCAGGAGTGCGCGCGCCTGCAGCCAGGGGTGCAGTTGAGCGTCGACGACGCGTCGACGCAGGTCACGGTCGGCTCCAGCGAGCTCGAGATCGTGCCAGGAGAAGCCGGCTTGCACACCATGCGGCTCACCTGCGAGCTACGCACCACCGACAGCGTCGACACCGTCGGGCACCAGGTGCAGTACGTCGACCAGAACAGCCTCGAGCGCACCGGCTGGCGTGAGATCACCGCCACCGGCGACGGGGTGGAGTTCGCGAACAGCACGGCGCCGAGCGAAAGTGTTTCCGACGAGCTGACCGACTATCCGGCGGACCTGCTGTCGTCCCCGCTCGATGATCGGAGTGCGACCGTACAGGTCACGCCCGGCGACGGCGTCGTCAGCGGCAGCGACGCCGCCCCGGAGACCGGCGGCGTTTCCGAGGTCGACGGCTTCGGCGGTCTCACCCGCAGCTTCACCGAACTCATCTCAGCGCGCGACCTCGGGATGGGTGTTGCCATCATCGCGCTGCTGCTCTCCGTCGGCCTGGGTGCCCTGCACGCGTTCGCACCCGGCCATGGCAAGACACTCATGGCGGCGTACTTGCTCGGGAGGCACAGCTCCCTCCGCCAGGTCGCCATCATCGGCACCACCGTGACACTGACGCACACCGCCGGGGTGCTGGTGCTCGGTGTCGTGCTGTCCGCGGTCGCGCTGACGTCGCCCACCCGCATCTACGGCTGGCTCGGGATCGCCAGCGGGGTGCTGCTGATCGCCATCGGCGCGAGCCTGCTGCGGCAGGCACGGCGGCGCCGCACGCAGCCGACCATGCACGACCGCGCCGCCGAGCTGGTGGGAGCGGGCGCGGGTGGCGACGTAGAGGTGGGCCACAGACACGGGCACGAGCATGGACACGACCACGAGCATGCACACGAGCACGAGCACACTCGTGGTGATGGTCACGGGCATCACCACGAGAGTCACGGTGCCGGCCAGCACGATCACAGTCAGCACCATCCCGGCCACGGGGTAACGCATTCACACGGGTGGGGCGGCACCCACACGCATCCAGCGCCGGCAACCAGCGCACGCGGCATGATCGCGGTCGGCTTCGCAGGCGGGATGGTGCCCAGCCCGTCTGCACTCATCGTGCTGATCGGCGGGATCGCACTGGGTCGGGCCTGGTTCGGGGTACTGCTGGTGCTCGGGTACGGCATCGGGATGGCGCTGGCCCTCATCGGAACCGGGCTCGCGCTGGCCCATGCCCGCGACTTGGTGGAGCGCTGGGCTGTGGGTCAACGCAGCCGAGGCGGCGGGTCGAGTCTGCTGCTGCGGGCCGCGCGGGCGCTTCCGATGATCGCCGCGGCGCTGGTGATCGTGGTCGGCATCGGTCTGATGTTCCGTTCTTCGTTGATGCTGTAGGCGCCGGCCCTGCCCCCGCGCACGGTGAGGGTCGGAAGAGGGCGGGTGGCACGCCAGTGTCGGAGTCGGCGCAAGGGGGGTCCACCTCGAACCGTACGTCGAGGCGGTGTGCTGCGGGCACTGGGCGCTGCGGGGGGCCTACGGAGTTGCCTGAGCGTCGCGCAGCAGCGAATCGGCCAGTTCCGAGCGTGACCCGATGTCGAGCTTGGTGTAGACGTGACGCAGGTGATACTCGATGGTCTTGGGGCTGAGGAAGAGTGCGGCCGCGGCCTGGCGCGTCGTGCGCCCGTCGACGAGCATGCGGGCGATCTGCAGCTCCTGGGCGGTGAGCAGTTCAGCGGCCCCGGCACCCCTGCGGCGAGCCGTCGCGCCGGTGGCGTTGATCTCGACGGCTGCGAAGTCCGCCCACGGCCCGGCGCCGAGGCCGTCGAAGGTGTCCATGGCCGAACGCAGCAATGGTCGGGCGTCGACCCGACGGCGGGCCCGTCGCAGACCCGCCCCGAAGGCCAGTTGGGTCCTCGCCCGCTCGAAGATATCGGGACTCCGGTCGTGCAGGTCCAGGGCCAGCCGGAAGTGCTGCTCGCCGGAATTCTCGCGACAGGTGATCCCGAGGGCACGCTCCGCCCGGGCGATCGCCCACGGTTGCCCCTTCAGCACGGCCCGCTGGTGATAGGCCTGCGCCACGTGCCGCGCCTCGTCGCCTCGACCCACCCGGGACAACGCCTCGGCCAGCTCCGGCCCGGGTGACAGGTCCACGTCCTGGATGCCGATCTCCTGCAGCATCCACATCAGCTCCTGCAAGCACAGGACGGCTCGGGCCGGCCGACCCTGACCCAGCTCGAGCTCCCCCAGGGCGAACACAGCCCACGCGCGGGAGAGATGGATGTGGTGCCGCTCACCAAGCGCCGACGCTTCGGCTGCGTTGCTGCGGCAGTCCTCCTCGTGGCCCGACCGGGCCTGCAACCAGGCAAGGCCGGCCAGCGACAGGCTGAGCTCAGTCGTCTGTCCGGTCTCCCTGGCGAGCCGGATCGACTCCTGGTAGCCGGCATCGGCGAAGCTCCAGCGGTCGGTCGTGGCGTCGTCCCTGGCCAGGTGGAACAACAGGGAAGGCAGGGCTCCCACCTCCGCACGGTGCCGCAGCTGGTCGATCGCCCGCTGGACGCTCTCGCGGCCGGTCACGGACTCCCGCAGGAACAGCGGCCCGAGCACCAGCCACGCCGGTCGCAGCGGATCGTCCTGCAGCTCGGCCGCCGAGGAGAGGTCGTCCACCGCCCGCCTGATCCGGTCGATGCCGCCCGTCCCCGCCAGCACGTGAGCGATCCCGGCGGCCATCGTGCCGAGGACCCGTGACCTCGGTGCCACGGATCCGGTGAGCAGACGGTCGATGTCGTCGGCCGCCCGCAGGGCCGCCGCTGCGTCACCTAGGTGGAAGCAGGCCTGGATCGCGTCGCTGAGCAGGATGACTGCGTGGTCGGGATCGGTCGACGCCTCGCCCCGCGCGGTCGCCAGGAGGATGTCGAGCGCATCCAGCAGGGAGCCGTTGGCTGCCGCGATGGCACCCCGGAGCTCCTGCACCCGAGCCTGCGCCGTCGACCCGAGAGGTCCCGCCCGCACCGCCGACGCCAGCAGGTCGGCTGCTCGTCCGCTCTGTCCGGCGAGCCAGGCGGCCTCACCCGCGGCGACGAAGCGACCCGACCGGGCGGTGTCCTGTGACGACAACAGCGCCGCCCGCTCGAGTGCGGTGGCCGCAACATCGGGAGCCCGGCGAGAGCGGGCGCGGGTTCCGACGAGCTCAAGGAGGACGGCCACGGCGTCGTCGGGCCCGACCGTCGCCTCGCACAGGTTCCATGCACGGCGTTCGAGGTCGTGCGCCGGCAATGCTTCGGCGATACTGCGATGCCCCCGGCGGCGCTCCTCCGCAGACGCGATGCCGTAGACGGCGGAGCGCACGAGTGGGTGCCGGAACTCGACCCGCGCTGCCGTGAGGTGAACCAGGTCGGCACGCTCCGCCGACGTCAGCGCCGACACGTTGACGCAGCGCGACCGACACGCACGGGCCACGACGCCGAGGTCTCCGTCGGCGATCGCTGCCAGCAGGAGGGCGGTACGGGCGTCACAGTCGAGCTGTGCAGCTCGCTCGGCGAACGCCGCCGCGAGCGCATCTGTGACCGGGAGGGGCGTCTCGGGCGAAATGCGCTCGAGACGGTCGACGTCGCCGGTGAGATCCATCATGGCCAGCGGGTTCCCGCCGGTGGCGCGGTGCAGGCGCTCGACGGTGTCCGCTGAAACGAACCCCTGGACCCGCTGCGTCATGAGACGTCCGGCAGCTCCCAGGTCGAGACCCTCGACTCGCAGCTCGGCCAGCTCACCGTCGGTCACCGCAGTCCGCACCCCCGATCGCGCGACGGCCAGCACCGCGATCGGGTCCGCCATCAGTCTGCGCGCGACGAACACGACTGCCTCCGCCGAGGGCCGGTCGAGCTGATGGGCGTCGTCGATCAGGATCAGGAGAGGGTGGTCCTCGGCGAACCGGCTGAGCAGGCTCAGCGTCGCGGCGCCCACGGCGAAGCGGTCACCGGCCGGACCGTCACGCAAGGCCAGCGCGACCGCGAGCGCTTCGGCCTGCGGCTCCGGTATCCCGTCCATGACGCCGAGCGTGGGTCGGAGCAGCTGCAGCAGACCGCCGAACGCCACGTCCTTCTCCGACTCGCGACCCGCAGCACGCAGGACGCGCATGTCCACGGCCAGCTCCTGCGCGTGCTCGAGCAGCGCTGTCTTGCCGATCCCGGGCTCGCCGGTCAGCACGAGGACTCCGCTGTGGCCGACCCGAGCGCCCGCCACCAGGCGCGCAATGTCGCGTTTCTCGGACTCCCGCCCGACCAGCATCTGTCGATCGTAGGACCAACGACCAGGGGGGTCACCTGATTCGACCCGGTGCCTGCATCGGTCACGGTGGTGGGCACCACCGACGAGAAGAGGGATACCCGTGACCACCACCGACACACCCACCGAGGTCGACCACGACAAGCTGATGGCCTTCGTCTTCCGTGCCGTCGACGAGGTCGGCGCCACGCTGAACTGTGCGCTCGTCGTGATGGGCGACCGGCTCGGCTACTACCGGAGCCTCGCCGAGCACGGGCCGAGCACACCGAGGGAGCTCGCCGAACGCACCCGCACCGACGAGCACTACGCGCGCGAATGGCTCAATGCCCAGGCCGCCGGCGCGTACGTGGAGTACGACGCGGAATCCGGGCGCTACACGCTACCGCCCGAGCAGGCGATCGCGCTGACCGACGAGAGCAGCCCGGCGTACCTGCCCGGGTTCTTCCAGATCGCCCACGGCACGGTGCGGAACGCCCCTCGCATCATCGAGACCGCGCGCAGCGGCGACGGCCTGGGCTGGCACGAGCACAACACCGACGTCCATGTCGGCTGCGAGCGCTTCTTCCGCACCATGTACAACGCCCACCTGATCGAGGAGTGGCTGCCCGCGCTGTCCGGCGTCGCCGACAAGCTGCGGTCCGGGGCCAGCGTCGCCGACGTCGGCTGCGGTCACGGAGCCTCGACGATCCTGATGGCGCAGGCGTTCCCGCGGTCGACGTTCGTCGGCTCGGACTACCACGAGGCCTCGATTGCGACGGCACGGCAGCGGGCGCAGGACGCCGGTGTCGCCGATCGAGTCCGCTTCGAGGTCAACCCCGCCGGATCGTTCACCGGTTCCGGCTACGACCTCGTGACGATGTTCGACTGCCTGCACGACATGGGCGATCCGGTGGGCGCGGCACGACACGTGCGCGACACCGTCGCCGAGGACGGCACCTGGATGGTGGTCGAGCCGGCAGCGGGTGACCACGTGGAGGACAACCTGAACCCGGTGGGCCGTGCCTACTACGGGTTCTCGACGCTGCTGTGCACGCCGTCGTCCCTCGCCCAGGACGTCGGCCTGGCTCTCGGCACCCAGGCAGGGCCGCAACGGATCAACGACGTCGCGACCACCGCAGGATTCACGTCGTTCCGTGTCGCCGCCCAGACCCCGTTCAACAACGTTCTCGAGATCCGGCCGTGAATCAGGCATCCGGGAGGAGACTGCTGACATGAGGTCACCGCAGGTCCGCGCCCGTGAACCGGACGAGACCGGGTTCGCCGAGGGGGAGGGGGTCCGGCTCGCGTACGAGGTGTTCGGCACCGGGGACACGACAGTGCTGCTCATGCCCACCTGGTCGATCATCGACTCCCGGTTCTGGAAGGCACAGGTGCCGTTCCTGTCCCGGCACTTCCGGGTCGTCACGTTCGACGGGCGGGGCAGCGGGCGCTCCGACCGGCCGCGTGGCGCGGCGGCGCACTCCAACACCGAGTACGCCGCCGACGCCGTGGCTGTGCTCGATGCCACCGACACCCGGCAGGCGGTGCTGGTCGCGCTGTCCTGCGGTGCCACCTGGGCGACACACGTCGCCGCCGGCCATCCGGACCGGGTGCTGGGGCTGTTTGCCCTCGCCCCGTCGTGCGGCGTCGGCTTCGGTGTCAGCCACCCGGATCGGGCGGAGTTCGCGTGGGACCAGCGGCTGGACACCACCCGGGGATGGGCGACGTACAACAAGCACTACTGGCTCGAGGGCGGTCTCGATGCCTTCCGCCGCTTCTTCTTCGACCGGATGTTCTCCGAGCCGCACTCCTCGAAGCAGGTCGAGGACTGCCTCGACTGGTCCTCCAGCATTTCCCCCGAGACGCTCGTCGACACCACGGCCGGTCGCCTCGGTTGCGACGACGCGATCTGCGAGCCGCTGGAGCCCGTGTGTGCCGAGGTCCGATGCCCGGTCACCGTGGTGCACGGCACGGACGACCAGATCAGCCAGCACACCGTGGGAAAGCGGCTTGCCGAGCTGACCGGAGGCTCCCTGGTGCTCGTCGAAGGTGGTGGCCACGGACCGTTCGCCCGGGACCCGGTCCTCATCAACCGGATGATCAAAGCCTTCGTCGATCGGGTCCGGGTCGATCGGGTCGGGGTCGACCGGGTACGGCCGCAGCCGAGCCGACGTACCTGGGTGCGCGCACGGCATCGACCCAAGCGCGCGTTGTACATCTCCTCACCGATCGGCCTCGGGCACGCCCGTCGAGACCTCGCCATCGCCGAGGAGCTGCGTCGCCTCCACCCCGACCTGCAGATCGACTGGCTGGCTCAGCATCCCGTGACCACGGTGCTCGAGAGCCGCCACGAGCGCGTCCATCCGGCTTCGCGCTGGCTGGCCAGCGAATCGGCGCACATCGAGAGCGAGGCACACGAGCACGACCTGCACGCCTTCCAAGCCATCCGCCGGATGGACGAGATCCTGGTCAACAACTTCATGGTCTTCGACGACATCGTCACCGACGAGCACTACGACCTGGTGATCGGTGACGAGGCGTGGGACGTCGACTACTTCCTGCACGAGAATCCCGAGCTCAAGCGCTTCGCCTACGCCTGGCTGACCGACTTCGTCGGCTGGCTGCCGATGCCCGACGGAGGTGAGGAGGAGGCACGACTGACCGCCGACTACAACACCGAGATGATCGAGCAGCGAGCACGGTTCCGTAGGCTGCGCGACCGGTCGATCTTCGTGGGCAACCTCGACGACGTGGTCACCGACTCCTTCGGGCCGGGCCTGCCGGACATCCGCAGCTGGACCGAGCAGAACTTCGACTTCGCCGGCTACGCCACGGGCTTCGAACCCGGCGAGCTCGACGACCCGGCACTCGTGCGCTCCCGTCTTGGCTGTCGCGAGGACGAGAAGCTCTGCCTGGTCACGGTCGGCGGTTCGGGAGTGGGCGCCTCGCTGCTGCGCAGCGTGCTGGCCGCCGTCCCGTCGGTCCGCCGGCTGGTCCCCGAGCTGCGCTTCGTCGTGGTGGCCGGGCCACGGATCGACCCGCGCTCGCTGCCGCGGCGCACGGGCGTGAACGTCCGCGGATACCTGCCCGATCTGCACCGATACCTCGCGGCCTGCGACCTCGCCGTGGTGCAGGGGGGACTGACGACCTGCATGGAGCTGACCGCCACTGGCCGGCCGTTCATCTACGTGCCGCTGGAGCATCACTTCGAGCAGAACTTCCATGTACGTCGACGACTGGAGCGTTACGGTGCCGGCCGGCACCTGGCGTACGCCGATGCCGCCGATCCCGACACGCTGGCCACCGCCATCGTCAAGGAGCTGGCCAGCGAGGTGTCCTACCGCCCGGTGGAGACCGACGGCGCCGCCAGGGCGGCGCGGCTGCTCGCCGAGCTGGTATGAGCGGGGAGGGCGCTGCTGCTTGCCGCTGGCAAAGGCGGGTCCGTTCTATGTGATGTAGATCACATTGTTGCTGCCCTGGCGGGCACCCGGAACTGTCGGTCCTGGCTCGTAGTGTCGCTCACATGTTCGATGGCCAGCTGATGGAGCGAGTCGACGCCGACGTAGCGGCGTTGGCCGGTCTCGACCTGTCCCACCCTCAGCGTGGCCCAGGTCGAGCAGCTGATCCGCAAGGCGCAGGCCTGGACACAGACGCTGCAAGGACTCCAGGCTCGAGCCGTCGTGGAGTTCGAGCAACGTGCGGTCCCGAGCAGGCCGGCTGCTCCACCACCGGCGCCTGGCTGCGCCGTGAGCTGCGCCTGTCGGCGGCGCAGACCCGCCGACGTCGCCGGGCCGGAGCGGCGTTGCGGGCCTGCCCGCGGTGGCCGAGGCGCTGACCGCCGGTGCGATCACGCCCGAACACGTGGACGTGTTCGCCGACGCAGTCCGCCGGATCGGTACCCCGGTCGTCCGAGACGCCCAGGAGTTGCTGTTGGAGGTCGCCACCGCCGGTGACACCCGCGACCTGCGGATTGCGTGTGACCGGCTGCGCGACGCCGTAGATCCTGATGCGGCCGAGCGGGACTGGGTCCACGCGCAGGAGAAGCAGGACCTGACCTGTCACCGGGTCGGGTCCGGCTACCAGGTCAACGGCTGGCTCTCACCCGAGACCGGCGCCAAGCTACGCACCCTGCTGGACTCGTTCAGCCCACCGGCGCACGCCGACGACGACCGGCCGGTTGCGCAACGCCGGGTCGAACGCTTCGATGCCCTGCTGGACGGGTTCCTGGCCGGTGGGCTGCCCACCGACCACGGCATCCGACCACACCTGGTCGTCACCGTCGACGCAGACACCTTCACCACCGCGACCACCGGCAGCGAGGAGCACACCGCCGCCGGCGGCGACAGCAGCACCCCGCCGCCGACGCGGCCGGCGTCTCGGCCGGCGACGTTGCACGGGTACGGCGTCATCGGGCGTGACCTGCTCACCCGACTGGCCTGCGACGCCACCCTGTCCGTCGTCCTGGTCGATGGCGACACCCTCGAACATCACGGCAGCTGCCCGACAGCCACCGACGACGTCGGCCGCGACGACGGAGGCGGAGCAGAACGGGGCGGTGGCGGCGGCAGAGCCGATCCACGCCCGGGCGCACGACATCGGTGCGGGTGTCCGCTCACCCCGTACCGGCACGTGCTGGACGTCGGCCGTGCCGAACGGATCGCCACCGCCAAGCAACGCCTCGCCGTGCTGGTCGCTCAGGATTTCCGCTGCGCCACCCCGGGCTGCAACAACACCCACCTGCAGATCCACCACCTCGTGCCCTGGCTGCTCGGCGGACGCACCGACATGGACAACTTGATCGGCCTGTGCACCTCTTGTCACACCCTGCTGCACCGCGGGTTGCTGACCTGCACCGCCGACGGGCACGGCGGCGCGAAGTTCCACACCGCCAACGACACCCCGATAGCCGACACCCGCCGACAACTCAGGTCCCGGTTCGAACACCACCTCGACACCCACCTGCGCCGCCACACCGCCAACCGACTCGGCGTACCACCCGACCACCCAGGCGCCAGGAACACCGACGCCGCCTGACGTCAGGTCACAGGTGCCGGACGGCGGTGTCCCAGCCTCGGTGAAGTCGTCCTGCTTGTCGGGGGTGTGGCGAGAGCTGCGAGCTGTCGCGCGGGGCAGGCGGCCTGAATCGCGGCCTCCCCTGGCAGAATGCGTCGACGACACCTGATCTCGCAGGCCAGGAGGAGCACCATGACCAGCCACGGCGCCCCCGACGACGACAGCAGTTTCATCCGGGTCCTCGGGCGGTGGGACGTCCTGGCCGTCGCCTTCGGCGCCATGATCGGCTTCGGCTGGATCGTCCTCACCGGTGGTTTCCTCGAGGGCGCCGGCACGTTCGGCACAGTCCTGGCGTTCCTGATCGGCGGCTTCATCATGGCGCTGGTCAGCCTCACGTACGCTGAGCTGGTCTCCGCGATGCCGACGGCCGGCGGGGAGCACAACTACGCGCTGCGCGGCCTCGGATCGCGAGCCGCCTTCGTCACCTCGTGGAGCCTCGTGCTCGGCTACGTGTCAGTCGTCGCCTTCGAGGCGGTTGCGCTACCGCAGACGCTGCTCTACCTCGCACCCGACATGCTGGCCGGCGAGCTGTGGACGGTGGCCGGCTACCAGGTCTACGCCTCGTGGGCCGCGGTCGGAGTCGTCGGAGCGGTGG
>JACCXZ010000005.1 GCA_013696745.1 Nocardioidaceae bacterium
GCACCCGGCGTTGGCGTGGGGTCAGGCCAGTCGCGTCGGCCGGCCCGTCCGGCAGCTCGCGCACCGCCGAACCGGTCTTCGCCTCGTCCTGTCGCAGGTCCTTCTTCTTGGCCATCGCGTGCCCTCCCACGGGGGTCGTTCCCGGAGCAGGTGCGCTTGGGTGCCCGCCTGCCGAGACCGGATGGACTGACCGTACCCACGATGTCCGTGCGGATCAAACACCTGTTCGAACGGCGTGTCGCGGGTCGCGGTGTCCGTGGGGCGGTTGCGCGGCTCGAACACGTGTGCGATCCTCGTACACGTGTTCGATCGAACGTGTGTACGAGCCGCCCGGGCTGTCAGTGGCTGTCGGTAGAACTCAGGGCAGTACGCAAGCACCGACTGGATGGAGAGGCTGATGAGCACGATCACCGTGTACGCACCGACCGCGACCCGCCGTGCGCCCCGGCCGGCGCCGACGTCGACCGGCACGCGTCTGACCCGGCGAGGCCGGCTTGCGGTCTTCCTGACCGCCCTGCTGCTCATCATGCTGGCGCTGGTCGCCATCGCCGGAGCTGTCACCGCCACCTCGCAGGCCGGTGACCCGACCCCGGCGCGCAACGTGCAGGTGACGAGCGGCGACACCCTGTGGGACATCGCCGCCGCTGCCAACTCAGGCGGCAACGTCGGCGCCACCATGCACGACATCGCCGAGCTCAACGGGCTCTCGCAGACCGGCGCCCTGCAGGTCGGCCAGCAGATCGCGGTCCCGCTCTACTGAGCCAGGCACCCACCGGTCCCGGTTTGCCTGCACCGCTTGCGGCCGCCCCGCTGGCGGTAGAGAACGTGTGCGACACGCCGGGCGTGTCGCGCAACATCTCTACCCTCACGGGCGCGCGCCGTTGGAACTCACGGATCGGCCAGACCGAACTCACGGATGAGCGGGACGGAACTCACGGATGAGCGGGACGGAACTCACGGACGGGCGGGGCGGTCACAACCGCGAGCGCCCGTCGTACCCGCCCCGCGGGGTGCCCAGGCCGAGCAGCGCGCCGACCGTCGGCGCCACGTCCACCGTCGTCGCCAGAGCTGTGGACACGCCTGGTCGTACGCGTGCCGAAGATGCCGTACAGGTAGTCCTTGTTGAGCACCGTGACGGTGGTCAGCCCGATCCGGCGCAGCCGCTCCAGCACGGTCGGGAAGCGCAGGTCGTCCGGCCGGTCCAGGGTGCGGACGGCCCCGGCCGCACGGTCGTAGATGCGTTGGCCGGCACCTGGGTGCGGTCCGGGCGCACCCCGGTCATCATCATCGTGTGGTTCGGAATGGTCTCCATCACCGGCAGCGCGCGCGCCTGCGGGTACCAGCGCCCGTGGCGGCGCAGCGCGTGCAGCCGCGGGGTCAGGTCCGGCGTGATCTCGTCTGGCCGGCACCCGTCGATGACCAGCACGTAGACCCGGGCGCGTGCCAACGAGGCGCCGCCTGCCCAGGGCGCCCCCGCAGCCCCGGACAGGACGACTCCAGCCCCCGCCGCACCGGCCCGCAGGACCGTACGCCGACCAACAGCTCCGGCAGCAGCGGCCCGTTCATCCGACCGGCCCCTGCACCGGGCGTACCCGCTGGGTCCCGCTGGTGACCGCCCACGACGCCGAGTGGTGCGAGGGCGTCCGTGGGTCCGCACGGTCGGCGATGACGTACCAGTCCATCTGCACCCGCGCGGGTGTCACGTCGAGCACCGAGTAACCGTGGCTGTCGAGCTCCAGGTAGCGCACGTGCCGGTTCGCGGTCTGGATCGCCGCCTCGATGCTCAGCGAGGCCGTGCGAGGTGGCACGCCGAGGATGTCGTCCAGGTTGTTGCTGGTGACCGAGGAGCAGACCAGCTCGGTGGCCACGGTGCGCCGGTCCAGCGGGTACGACCCGGCGTCGCGCGGCAGGTCGCACGCCCAGGCGGAGTGGATGTCACCGGTGAGAAACACCGTGTCGGTGATCCCGCGGTCGGCGAGGAAGTCGAACATCCGGCGCCGGTCGGCTGGGTAGCCGTCCCACTGGTCGACGTTGTACGGCACCCCCTCCGACGGCAGCAGCCCGGTCGTGTCACGGAGCGCGTCCCTGGTCGGCTGCGGCAGTGGCGGGATCAGCACCGGGGCGATCATCACTGGGTTGCCGATCAGCTTCCACTGCGCGGAGGTGGTGGCCAGGCCGCGTTGCAGCCAGCCCAGCTGCTCGGTGCCGGCGATGCTGCGCTGCGGGTCGTCGACGGCGCCGAGGTCGGTGTCCACCTGCTCGTCGCGGTAGGTCCGCAGGTCGAGCATGGACAGCTCCGCGAGCCGCCCGAAGCGCAGCCGCCGGTAGATCTGGCGCCCGTCGCCCACCACGGCGGTGCCGCCCAGGCGTACCGGCATCCACTCGTCGTACGCCCGGTAGGCGGCCGCCCGGCGGGCATGCCACCGGCCCTCGACGCCGGGGGTGTGGTTCTCCGCCCCGCCGCACCAGGCGTCGTTGGCGCTCTCGTGGTCGTCCCAGGTGACGATGAACGGGAAGCGTGCGGGCAGGTTGGCCAGGTCGGCGTCGCGCTTGTACTGCGCGTGCCGGCGCCGGTAGTCGGAGAGGCCGACGATCTCCCGGGCGGGTACGTGCCGGCGTACGTCGACGTTGCCCTGGCCCAGGCCGTACTCACCGGGCGCGTACTCGTACAGGTAGTCGCCGAGGTGCAGCACCGCGTCCAGGTCGTCGCGGGCGGCGAGGTGCCGGTAGGCGCTGAACCAACCGGCCTGCAGGTTGGCGCAGGACACCACGCCCAGCCGCAACCGCGCGACGTCGGCCGCGTGCGCCGGCGCGGTACGGGTGCGCCCGACGCGGGACACGTGCCCGTCGAGCAGGAACCGGTAGTAGTACGACGTGGCCGGACGAGTCCGGTCGCGTCCACCTTGACCGTGTGGTCCTTACGGCGGCCGGTGCTGACTGTGCCGCTGGCCACGGTGCGCCGGAAGCCCGGGTCGCCGGAGACCTGCCAGCTGACCCGGACCGCCGGCCCGACGCCGGAGCCGGGAGTCGCGGCCGGGACGGGGGTGACCCGCGTCCACAGCACGACCCGGTCCGGCAGCGGGTCACCGGAGGCGACGCCGTGCGCGAAGACCCGGTCGGCGGGGGCGGCGTCGGCGGCGGGCAGCAGGGCACCGGTCACCCCGACGGCAGCGGTGGTGGACAGGAACCTGCGACGGTTCAACGGGCTCATGGCTACATCCAATGCCGTTGCGAGCCGTCCGTGCCGCCCCGGGCGAGGAGTTCACCCAGCGTTCAGGCGCAGTCCAGTGCAGCCCGTCAGTGCTTGCGGGACCGAGACGATGCCTGCGCAGCGGCCCGTACCTCGGTGCCGGCACCCTCGGTCGACAGGTCGCCGGCCGTCGTCTCCAGGTGGGCGCGGACGAACCACTGGAACAGCTCGAGCTGGCGCAGGTGCCCGATCAGCATGTCCTCGGTGACGGCGTCGAGTTCGCCGACCTCGTCCTGGGCCTCGCGGTGGTCACCGATGATGCCGTCGTACACCAGGTCCAGGGCACCGAGGTGCTGGTCGGTGGTGGCCCGACCGAGGCTGTAGTCGTTCCAGGAGCGGTTCTTGACGATCTCGCCGGGCGTGCCGTTGGGGGAGATGCCCAGCGTCGCCATCCGCTCCGCGGTCTCGTCGACCATCGCGCGCACCTCGACCACGTGCGGGTCGATCATCTCGTGCACGGCGATGAAGTGCGGACCGACGACGTTCCAGTGCGCGTGCTTGAGGGTCAGCTGCAGGTCGTTCAGGGCGTTGAGCCGGTCCTGCAGGATCTCTCCGACCCGGTGCCCGTCCTCGAGGGTCATGCCCGGGACTGTGTAGCTGCCGATGTTGGCTGCCGCGATCGTGGACGTGCGCTTGCTCTTCTTGGTGGCCATGCCTTGAACGTACGGCGGCCGGTGCCGCGGTGCACGCCGAGACCGGCGCCCTGAATGAGCGAGGGGGTCCCCTGTGCCAATAGGTTTGGCACACAGGGGACCCCGTCGCCAATTCAGCGGCGGGGCTGACCCACCACCTGAGCAGAAGGGCTCCCTGATGGCGTCGATCGGCTACACCCTCATGACCGAGCAGGCCGGCCCCCAGCAGCTGGTGGCCGATGCCGCGGCTGCCGAACGGGCCGGCTTCGACTTCGAGGTGATGAGCGACCACTACTCGCCGTGGCTCGCCGAGCAGGGCCACGCCCCGTACGCCTGGAGCGTGCTCGGGGCGGTCGCACACGTGACCGAGCGGGTCGAGCTGATGACGTACGTGACGTGCCCGATCGTGCGCTACCACCCGGCAGTCGTGGCGCAGCAGGCGGCGACGATCGGGATGCTGTCGGACAACCGGTTCACCCTCGGCCTCGGCGCGGGGGAGAATCTCAACGAGCACATCGTGACCCACGGCTGGCCCCCGGTGAACGTGCGCCACGAGATGCTCGACGAGGCGATCACGATCATCAACAAGCTCTTCGACGGCGGCTACGTCAACTACGCCGGCACGCACTTCCGGGTCGACTCCGCGAAGCTGTGGGACCTGCCAGGGGTACGGGTGCCGCTGGCAGCGGCGGTGTCGGGTCCGCAGTCGATCCGCCGGTACGCAGGCGTGGTCGACCACCTGATCGCCGTGGAGCCCGACGCCGACGTGGTCACCGGCTGGGACGAGGTCAAGCAGGCCTCGAGCCGCAAGATCGGGCAGCTGCCGATCAGCTGGGGCCGGGACCGGGACGCTGCGATCACCCGGGCGCACGAGCAGTTCCGCTGGTTCGCCGGCGGCTGGAAGGTCAACGCCGAGCTGCCCGGACCCTCGGCCTTCGCCGCGGCAACCCAGTTCGTGCGCGAGAGCGACGTCGCCGAGTCCATCCCGTGCGGTCCCGACATCGAGCCGATCACCGACGCGTTCGCAGCATTCTGGGACGCCGGCTTCACCGACGTGTGCCTGGTGCAGATCGGTGGCGACGAGCAGGGGGAGTTCCTGCGCTTCGCGGAGTCCGAGCTGCTGCCGGCCCTGCGCGCGGCCGCACCGGCAGGATCCGGGCCGGCCTGACCCCGTCAGGACCCGCTCCCAGAGCTCAGCGGCGGCGTACCAGCACCACGGTGACCACCAGGCCGACGGCCGCTGCTGCGGCCCCGACGACGACCTGTGGCTGACGCTGCCAGAGGTCCTGCGCCTGCAGCTGCCAGTTGTGCAGGTTGGCCTGCGCGTTCTGCTGCCAGACCTGCGCGCTGTGCTGGGCCTGGTTCTGCCAGTCCTTCGCCTTGCCCTTGGCCTGCGCCTTGACGTCCAGCTTGTGGTGCAGCGCGTCGACTGTGTCGGCGAGGTGCTCGCGGGTCTGGTCGATGTCGCGGCGCAAGGCGTCCGGGTCGGACGCGTTCGGCTCGCTCGGTGAGGTGGTCACGGCTGGTGTCCCTTCGCTGCCTGGATGTCCTTCTTGGTGCTCTCGACGGCCTCGGTCGGCACCGGCGGTGTGGCCTGCTGCAGCTGGGACTTGCCCATCAGAGCGACGCCGCCGGCGATCGCGAGCAGCACGACCCCGATGATCAGCGCGGCCAACCAGGCGTCCACAGCCAGCGCGAGCGCCAGCACGGCGGCGGCGACCAGGCAGGCCCCACCGTACAGGCCGACGACCCCGGCTCCGCCGAACAGCCCGGCGCCGATGCCGGCGCGCTTGCCCTTCTCCTTCAGCTCGATCTGCGCCAGGGCCAGCTCGTCGCGGATCAGCCGGCTGACCTGCTCGCCGAGCTGGCTGGTCAGCTCACCGACGCTCGGTTCGGGCGGCGGTTGCGGGGTGTGGCTCACCATGTCTCCTCGTTCAACGGATGCGGACGTACGTTCAGCAGTTCCCCTCGAGGCCCTACCCAAACAGAGCAACGGTGTGACATTCAATGGCCTGGGTACGGAGCAACGCGAGCGCGAGGCTCGCGCACTCACCGGAGGAGCCCCATGGCCGAGCGTGCCACCGATACCCGTACCGACGACCGCGGGCACGACGACGTCCCCGGCGCGCAGGCGGACAAGCCGAGCCAGATCCCGGCCAAGGGCTGGTTCCAGGTGGCCCGCCGCGCGTTTGCGGAGATGGGCCGGGACCATGTCACGCTGATCGCCGGCGGCGTCGCGTACAGGTGGTTCCTCGCACTGTTCCCCGGTCTGATCGCCGCGGTGATGATCTACGGCCTGGTCACCGACCCCGCCCAGGTGCAGCGCCAGATCGCGTCCCTGGCCGAGGGGCTGCCGCAGAGCGCCCAGAGCCTGCTCACGGACCAGATGACCTCCATCGCCCAGGGCTCCAGCAGCAGCCTGTCGATCGGTCTGATCGTCAGCCTCGCGCTCGCGCTGTGGAGCGCGTCGGCCGGAATGGCCGGGCTCGTCGAGGCGATCAACATCGCCTACAACGAGGAGGAGGGACGCAACTTCTTCGTCAAGCGCGGCCTGGCGCTGCTGCTGACCGTGGGCTTCATCGTGTTCCTCGCCGTGTCGGTCGCGCTGGTCGCCGTTGTGCCGATCGTGCTCAACCAGCTCGGCCTGGGCATCGTCGCCACGATCGCCGCGCAGGTGGTGCGCTGGGTGGGCCTGGTGCTGGTGATGAGCGTGGCGCTGGCCCTGCTGTACCGGGTGGGGCCCGACCGCGACGCGCCGAAGCTCAGCTGGGTCAGCCAGGGGGCCGTCACCGCGACGGTCCTGTGGGTCATCGCGTCGGTCGGTTTCTCGTTCTACGTCGACAACTTCGGTAGCTACAACGAGACGTACGGCAGCCTCGCCGGTGTCATCGTGCTGCTGCTGTGGCTGTGGATCACCGCGACCGTCGTGCTGCTCGGCGCCGAGATCAACTCCGAGGCCGAGGGCCAGACGGCGCGGGACACCACCAAGGGTGACCCGGAGCCGATGGGGCAGCGGGACGCGGTGAAGGCCGACGAGGCGCCGCCGGCGGATCGCTGAGCTGCGCGGCCACCAGGTCCGTTGCGGGGACGCCCAGCGACGAAACGGTTCGTCGTGTCGGCGTCCGAAAGCCGCCAGCGCTGCATTCCTGCCGCCGCGACACTGGACACATGGCGATCACGATCACTGCCCTGCCCGCGTCGCTGGCCACGACAGCGGTCCGTGTCTGGGTCGACGAGGAGGGTGGCGCACCGCTGCGCTGCTGCCTGCGGGTCAGCCACCGCGGCGAACGGGTCGCACTCGCCTGCGTGACACCCCCGGGGCCGGCGGGCGCCTACCAGGAGACGGGTCCGGTCTTCCTGCACGCCGACGGCTGTGACGGTCCGAGCTCGCCGGGCTACCCCGAGGACTTCCGGTCACGACCGCAGGTGTTCCGTGCGTACGACGCTGGAGGCTCGATCGTCGGTGGTGAGCTGGTGGCCGCCGGCAGCGACCAGGAGGCGGTCGCCGAGCGGCTGCTGGCCGACCCGGGCGTGGAGTTCCTGCACACCCGCAACGTCGTGC
>JACCXZ010000008.1 GCA_013696745.1 Nocardioidaceae bacterium
GCTCAAGGCGAGCCGGAAGACCTCCCGGTCAATGACGCCCCGGGCGACCCCCCCGGTGACTCACGTCAAGATGCGCGCGTAGCCGGCTTCGTTGACTCATGAGCGGATGCGCGCGTGAGGACTGGCTTGACGGCCGCTCGGGCCTTGCTGGTGGTCAGGGTCAGGAGCTGGGCGGTGCGGGTCTGGATCTGTCGTTGGATCGCGGCGGGATTCAGGTCGGCGTAGGTGTCGGCGAGGATCGCTTTGTCCTCGATGCTAACCGCGTCGTGTCGCTCGGCACGCCGGTGCGGCGTGGTCGCCGTGTCGTACTTCTTGGTGACTTTCGCGCTGTCGCGGACCTTGGAGATGAGTTTCTGCTGGGGCAGGAAGTAGTTCGTCATCTGTGACTGCAGAGCCCAGATCTCGTTGAGTAGAGCCAGTTCTGCGGCTGTGTCGTAGCGGTGGTAGCCGACCACGGTGCGCACGACCGCCCAGTTCTTCTGCTCCACGTGGGCGCCGTCGTTGCTGTTGCCGGGCCGGGATCGGGTGAAGGTGATCTCGCGTTTTTGGGTCCAGTCGAGCAGGTGGTGGTTGATGAACTCGCTGCCGTTGTCGGAGTCGACCCCCAGCACCGGGAACGGCATGATCGAGGCGATGTCCTCCAGCGCCGCGATCACCCATCTGCGGGCCTTGTTGCGCACGCTGCGGTTCTCGGTCCACCCGGTGGCGATGTCGGTGACCGCGTCGTCCCACTGGGCCCAGGTGCGGATCGGGATCTGGTCCTTGAGCAGCGACCCGGGTTTGGTGTGCGAGCGTCCCTTGAGCGCCAGCTTCGCGCGGTCTCCGGCCAGCCGGCGGTCCATGGTCGCAGCCGACATGACGACCAGCGCGGCGGCCGTCTGGTCGGCGATCGTCAGCTCCTCGAAACGGCGCAAGGTCGGCACCAGCTCGCCCATCATCGGAGCCAGCCGTTTCCCGGTCGGTGCGCCGAGCACCGCCCAGCAGAACCGCAGCGCCACAACGGTGTCCGAGTCGTACGTCGGGGTGCGGGGCTTCCGTGCCGGACTCACGATCCTGGGTCTCAACGCCGCGGCCAGCGCCTTGCGGGCGTGGTTGCGGTGCCATCCGGTGGTCGCGCACAGCTCGTCGAGGATCACACCCTTGGCCGTCTTGCCGGCCCGCTTGTACCGCGTCGCGATGGCCTTGGTCACGGCCCGCCGTTGGCTCATCGTCAGTCCCATGTTCGGGGCCTACCGGTCATCCCCCGACCGGGTCCGGCAGGCGCGCTCTACGCGCGCATTCCTAGATGAGTCAACGAACGCCTCTACGCGCGCACTTTTGATGAGTCAACGCGTCCTCTGGTGCGACCGGGTGATCGACGGCATGCTGAGCCTGTGTGCCTGCCGGCACCCGGTCGGTAGGCCAGGTCGGGAGGGACCGTCATGGCCGAGCGGCTGCCGATCGTCTACGTCCGTGGGTTCGCCGGCGGACAGTCCGGCATCGACACCCAGACTGATGACCCGTTCTACGGGTTCAATGCCGGGTCGACGCACGTCCGAGTCGGAGCACGCGGGACGCCGACGTTTTACCAGTTCGAGAGTCCGTTACTCCGGTTGATGCTCGACCACGGCTACGACCTGAAGGTTCACGGCGGTCAGCTGGCGTGGCTCACTACCCAGGAAGACGGAGCAGTGGATCCGGCGACCATCTGGATTCACCGCTTCTACGACTTGTCCGCCTCCACGTTCGGCGAGAAGCCGGAGGACTACAGCCTTGAGCGTGCCGCCCAGAGCCTGCTCGAGCTGATCGAGCTGGTTAGGCGTAAGACCGGCGCCCCGCGCGTGTTCTTGGTGGCGCACTCGATGGGTGGGCTCATCTGCCGGTGCCTGATCCAGAAGGTGATTCCCGATCTGGGCGGCGACGGGCAGGTCGCCACCGAGTACGTCGACCGGCTCTTCACCTACGCCACGCCGCACGGCGGCGTCGAGTTCGACATCGGCTTCGGGCTTTTCGAGAAGGTGCGCGACGTGCTCGGGATCAACGGCGCAGACGTCTTCGGTCCCGAACGCATGTGGTCCTATCTCACTCCCGGAAACCCTGGGCCGGCCCCCAAGGACTGGGACCCTCGCGAGGTGCCCGACGAGGCGTTCCCGAGGGACCGGATCTTCACCTTGATCGGGACGAACCCAGGAGACTACGACGTTGCCCGCGGGCTGTCCTCTCGGGCCGTTGGCGCCAAGAGCGACGGGCTGGTACAGATCGAGAACGCCTACGTCCCGGGGGCCCGGTTCGCCTTCGTGCACCGTAGCCATTCCGGCCGCTACGGCGTCGTGAACTCCGAGGAGGGCTACCAAAACCTCCGCCGGTTCCTGCTCGGCGACCTCGAGGTCACCGCTGACCTGGTCGGCCTACGGCTGCCTGACAAGCGCAGAGACGATGTCATCTGGCAGGCCGAGGTCGAGCTCGCGGTCCGCGGCCTGCCGATCCTGCTGCACCAGCAGGTCGCCGCCCACCACTGCCCAGTGGTACTTGAACTGCCCGAAGACGACAGCGACCGACCCCAGCCTCTAGTCACCACATTCCTGATCTCGGATCCGAGCATGCGTCCAGAGTCGGCGGAAACATCCCGCTACAAGCTGGACCTGCGGGTGCTGTCCCTGCGACAGCACGACAGGATATTCGACTTCGGAGACCACCTGGAACAGACCCCGGACTTCCACGGCACCCTGGTCGTCGACATCGGTGACCGGGACGGCCAGCTTTCGGCCTGGGCGACCTGGCAGTCAGACCTCACCGTGCCGCTGCGAGAATACGTCCCCACCGGCGAGCCACTGGCCGACGACGACCCCACCGCAGGCCGCTGGGTGAAACGGGTGCCGTTGCCGCAGCACGCCCAGGAGTTCCTCGGAGACCGCGCCGCTCTTCGGCTCACGGTGCAGAATCGGCGCGGATCGCCCGCCGCCGGTCTCCACGGCACCACCAGACCGACGTGAACAGCATACCGGGACTCGCTCTCGCCTACGGTCGACGACGGCACTGCCCTTCTTCGCAGCACCCGGCGCACGCTACCGGCCCCGTGACCGGGTGGCGGACTTCAACCGCATGTAGATCGACGTCACCGAGCGTCTGGCGGCGCGCACGGCATGGCCGCGGCTTCGCTGACGCCCCATTCATGGACGAGCCCGAGGTGCGGCACGGTCGGCGCGTCAATCTGGCCGAGAAGACGCGACGATAAACCGGCTCGCCAGCACGTCTGCTCCTGGAGCGACACTCTTCCGCTCATCGGCACGTCCGGACGATCAGTCAGAGTCCCATTCGGTGTCCCGAGGTCCCCTCAGGCCAGAGGCTCACGCGTGATCGGGCAGGACATGCACCGGGGGCCACCGCGACCTGAGCCGAGCTCGGAGCCGGAGACGGCGATCACATCGATCCCGGCCTCCAGCAGACGCTCGTTGGTCTCCGTGTTGCGTTCGTAGGCCACCGCCACACGCGGCGCGATCGCCAGCGTGTTGTTGCCGTCGTCCCACTGCTCGCGCTCCGCCGTGACCGGGTCGAGGCCGGTGTCTATGCGGTGCATCTCCGCCAGACCGATCGCATCCGCCGCTGCCCGCAGCAGCGGCTGCGGGGTGGCCACGTCGAGCACCACCTTGGCGGGATCACCCGCGCCGGGGTTCTCCGCGGTGATCGGGTACGCCCACAGCGAGTCGGCCACCTTCGGGTACATCACCACCTTGTCGACATCGACCATCGTGACGACCGTGTCGAGGTGCATGGTGGCCCGTTCCTGCGCGATCGGGACCGCGAGCACGGTATGCGCGAGGTCGTGTGCCAGCAGTTGTCGGGCGAAGCTCTCGGCCCCGGCCGGCGTCGTCCGCTCGCCGACACCGATCGCGACGACACCGGACGCGAGCTGCAGCACGTCGCCACCCTCGACATGCTCGAGGTGGCCACCGTGCATGCGGGAGACGCCGGCGAACCGCGGGTGGTGGGCGTAGATGAGGTCGGTCAACCGGGTCTCGCGCTCGCGCGCCGGCATCGCGAGGCTGGTGACGGCGACACGGTCGCGCAACCAGACCGATGAGTCCCGCGTGAACAGCAGGTTGGGCAGCGGATCGACCAGGAAGTCGTCGTGCGTCAGCAGACTGGACACCAGTGAGTGCCCGACCCGCAGCTCGTCATTGCGGATGCCCTCGGTCAGCGACGCCGCCAGCTCCGACGGAGACGCCGAGACCAGGGCGTCACTGAGGTACTGACGGATCGTGTCACCGAGGCGCAGGCTGGACGTGACGTGTCCGATCGCCATGGCCCGTGCAGCCGGGTCTGCCAACGTCTCGACGAGCAGGTCGACCAGGTAGACAACCTCGACGTCGCGCTCGCGTAGGGCCGCGGCGAAGGCGTCGTGCTCGTCCTGGGCACGGCTGACCCAAGGAATGCCGTCGAACAACAACGAGTCGTTGTTGCGCGGGGTCAGCCGCTTCAGCTCGTTTCCGGGCCGGTGCAGCATGACGGTGCGCAGGGTGCCGACCTCGCTGTCCGCGCCGAGTGCCAAGTCAGGCGGCTGCGTCATTGTCGCCGCTCCTTGTCCTGTCGGGTGTCGGGCCGGGTGGTGGGGCGATCAACGCCGAAGGCTACTGCGTTCATGCCGGGGTCCGGGAGCTGGACGCTCGCGCCGCCTCATAGGCTTCGACCGCCGTCGCGGCGACGTCGACCTCCGAAGGCAGTGTGCGCGAGCGACGCAGGGCGCGGTCCCTCAGGTCGGCGAGCAGGGCAGGCTCGGTCAGGACCCGCCGCAGCTGGATCGAGAGCGCGACGGCGTCATCTGCAGGCACCAGGAGCCCTGCGTCGGACACCAGGTCGGGGACCCCGCCGACCCGCGTCCCGACGAAGGGCACCCCGGCGCGCAGGCTCTCCTGAACCGACAAGGGGCAGCCTTCCCACCGGCTGGACAGCGTGGACACGTCGGCGGCCACCAGCAGGTCCGGGACGTCGGCACGCTCGCCGAGCAGCTCGACGGGGGCGTCCAGCTCGTCGATGAGAGTCTGCGTCTGTTGCTCTCCGGGACCGCCCCCTGCGATCGCGACCAGGGGTAGCGGGTCGACATCGCGCAACAGGGCAGCTGCCCTGACCAGGGTGGACAGGTCCTTCTGCGGGTGCAAACGGGAGATGGCGAGCACCACCAGTCGCTCACCGGCACCGAGCTCTTCCCTGGCCTGCTCCCGGGAGCGGCTCGCGGATCGCCGGGGCGCGCTGATGAAGGTGCGGCGCACCTCCTCGGCGCCGGCGGCCTCGACGGCCTCGACCATGTCGCTGGAGACGCACAGCACCACGTCGGACCGCCGCACCGTCAGTCTCTGCAGGCCCTCCAGAACGCGGCGCCGGGCGCCGGTCTCGAGGATCGCGTTGTGCAGGGTCGTGACCAGCGCGACCGAGCGCGGGACGACCAGGGCGGTGAGGGCCCCCGCCCGCAGGCTGTGGGCGTGGACGACGTCCGCGGCGGCGACGGTGCGCCGTAGTCTCGCCAGCGTGCGTGCGTCTCGTGCCTGCGGCCGCGAACCGATGGGCAGCGGCTGGACGTGTGCGCCCCGCCCGTCGAGCTCGAACAGCTCGATGACCTCTGGTGGCGCGCAAACCGTGACGTCGGCACCGGCCTCGACGAGCAGCCGGGTCAGTGACTGCACGTGCGCTCCGGTGCCGCCGGTGGTGGTCGCGACGACCTGGACGACACGCAACCCGCTCACCCGCAGCGGCGGGTCGTGGCTCTGGCCGCACCTCATCCGTCGACGGCCAAGAGCATGCCTGTCAGCATAGTCAGGCGGCGCAGTCTCAGCGGTCGGCATGCGTGGCGTGCCGGGACCGTCGCGTCCGCGCGGTCTAGTGTCGACTCCATGGCGGTCGTGCTCAGCGTCCTCGCGCTCTGCGTAGGCTTCATCGCCCTCGTGCTGTCCTGGTTGGCCCTCGTGCACCCGGGGTCGGTTCGGCGCAGGTTGCGCCGCCGCGGCCGGGTCCTGGAGATCCCCGCCGAGGTCGAGGCGTTGCGTGACGAGGTCGAGGTGCTGCGTGCCGACGCGGCCGAGACGATGCGTCACGTCGCGGTGGTCCGCTACGACGCCTTCGGCGACATGGGTGGGCACCTGTCCTGGTCGATGGCACTGCTCGACGACGGCGGCAACGGAGTCGTGCTGACCTCCATCCACGGCCGCAGCGACGCCCGGACGTACGCCAAGAACGTCGCCGACTGGGCCTGTGATCAGCAGACCTCCCCGGAGGAGGACGAAGCCCTCGGTTACGCCCGCTCGAGCGCCCGCCCGTAGCGTGGTCCCGGTGAGCTCACCACCCCTGCGCCTGGACAGCTACGACGCCGTCCTGTTCGACCTCGACGGTGTCATCACGCCCACCGGCGAGGTGCACATGCGGGCATGGACTGTGCTGTTCGACGACTTCCTGCGCGAGCGCGGCATCACCGAGCCGTACACGGACGCTGACTACTTCGCCCACGTCGACGGCAAGCCTCGCTACGACGGTGTCCGTGACTTCCTCGCCTCCCGCCGGATCGAGCTCCCGGAGGGCTCGCCGCAGGACGGCAGCGACGCCCAGAGCGTCGCCGGACTGGGCAACCGCAAGAACGACGTGTTCGCCGGCATCCTGCGCACAGACGGCGTGCAGGCGTACCCAGGATCGCTCCGGGTGCTCGACCAGCTCGCGGTCGCCGGTACGGCGGTAGCCGTCGTGTCCAGCTCACGCAACGCCCGAGCCGTGCTCGAGGCGGCTGGCATCGTCGAACGCTTCGAGGTGGTCGTGGACGGAACTGTTGCCGCCGAGCGCGGCCTGGCCGGCAAACCCGCGCCAGACACGTTCTGGGACGCGGCCCGTCAGCTGGGTGCCGCCGTCGAGCGCTGCGCGGTGGTCGAGGACGCAGTCTCCGGAGTGGCGGCCGGGCGCGCGGGTAGGTTCGGCCTGGTGGTCGGTGTCGACCGCGGTGCCGGTGCCGGCGCCCTGCAGGATGCCGGCGCCGACGTCGTGGTCGGCGACCTCGCGCAGCTGGTGCCATGACCCACCCACCGCTCACCGAGCTTCCGGTCAGCCCGTCGGACCCGCTGGACCGCGACCGCTACCCGGTCGACCCGTGGCGGCTCGTCGAGACGGAGTTCAGCGCCGACGACCTCGGGCGGGCGGAGACGGTCTTCGCTGTCGGCAACGGCTACCTGGGACTGCGCGGCAACCTGGAGGAGGGCCGTGACACCTTCGCCCACGGCACCTTCATCAACGGTTTCCACGAGACGTGGCCGATCCGGCACGCCGAGGAGGCCTACGGCTTCGCCCGGGTCGGCCAGACCATCGTCAACGTGCCGGACGCCAAGTTGATAAAGCTCTACGTCGACGACGAGCCGCTGCTGCTTACCGTGGCCGACCTCACCGAGTACGAGCGTGCGCTGGACTTCCGCTCCGGAGTGCTCGAACGCTGCCTGGTCTGGCGCACGAACTCCGGCAAGCGGGTCCGGGTCCGGTCCCACCGCATGGTCTCGTTGCCCGACCGGCACCTGGCCCTTCTCACCTTCGAGGTGACAGTCCTGGACCACGACGCCCCCGTGGTCATCTCCTCGCAGCTGCTCAACCGGCAGGACGGCGAGGACGAGTACCACGTGCGTGCGCACGCGATGGGTGAGGATCCGCGCAAGGCCGCCAAGTTCGAGCAGCGGGTGCTGCAGCCGCAGGTCTCCATCGGCAAGGAGGAGCGGCTGCTGCTGGGGTACCGATGCACCAACTCGGGGATGACGTTGGCGGTCGGGGCGCATCACCAGATCAGAACCGACTGCCGGTACAGCATGATCACCCGGGCCGAGGAGGACTCCGCCAAGGTCGTCCTGCGCGTGGACGCCAAGGCCGGTCAGTCGATCCTGGTCAGCAAGTACATCTCGTATCACACCTCGCGAGGCGTACCGGCCAGGGAGCTGTCCGACCGCTGTCGGCGCACCCTGGACCGGGCGGTCGAGCGGGGAGCCGATCGGGTGCTCGCCGAGCAGCGCGCCTGGCTCGATGACTTCTGGGCACGCTCCGACGTCGAGATCCACGGCCAGCCGGGGCTCGCGCAGGCGCTGCGGTGGAACATCTTCCAGCTCGCACAGGCCTCTGCGCGTGCGGAGTCGACCGGTGTGCCGGCCAAGGGCGTCACCGGCCCCGGGTACGGTGGGCACTACTTCTGGGACACCGAGGTGTACGTCGCACCGTTCCTGACCTACACCTCGCCGCCGATCGCCCGGAACTTGCTGCGCTTCCGCTACCAGATGCTCGGCGCCGCCCGTCGCCGCGCCGGTGAGCTGAACCAGGCCGGTGCGCTGTTCCCGTGGCGCACGATCAACGGCGAGGAGGCGTCGGCGTACTACGCAGCCGGAACTGCGCAGTACCACATCGACGCCGACGTCTCGTACGCGCTGAGCCAGTACGTCGCGGCCACCGGTGACACCGACTTCCTCGATCGTGAGGCCGCCGACATCCTGGTCGAGACGGCGCGCCTGTTCGCCGACCTCGGCTTCTGGCGGGCGAACGGGACCGACAGCTTCCACATCCACGGGGTGACCGGCCCCGACGAGTACACGACCGTGGTGAACGACAACCTCTTCACCAATGTGATGGCCCGCTTCAACCTCCGCCGGGCGGCCGCGGTGGTGCACGAGATGGCCGAACGTGACCACGGCGCCTACACGCGCCTGGTGAAGCGCCTGGAGCTGCAACCGGCGGAGGTGGAGGAGTGGGATCGGGCGGCGGACGCCATGGCGATCCCGTTCGACGACCACCTCGGCATCCACCCCCAGGACGCGTACTTCCTGGACCGCGAGGTGTGGGACGTCCCGCGCACCCCCCACGACAAGCAACCACTGCTGCTGCACTACCACCCGCTGGTGATCTACCGCTTCCAGGTGCTCAAGCAGGCCGACGTCGTGCTCGCCCTGTTCCTACAGGGGGACCAGTTCGCGCCCGAACAGAAGCGTGCGGACTTCGACTACTACGATCCGATCACCACCGGCGACTCGACGCTGTCGGGCTGTGTGCAGTCGATCATCGCCTCCGAGGTCGGGTACGCCGAACTAGCACTGTCGTACTACGTGCCGGCGCTGTTCGTCGACCTCGCCGACCTGCACCAGAACGCCTCCGACGGTGTGCACGTCGCCTCGACCGGAGGGTCCTGGTCGGCTGCCGTCTTCGGCTTCGGCGGCCTGCGCGACCACGGCGGCGTCCTGACCCTCGATCCGCGACTGCCGTGCTCGTGGGAGGCGTTGACGTTCCGGATCACGATTCACGGGCTGCGGCTGCGAGTGCACGTCGCCTCGGCGTCGGTCCAGCTGTCGATCGAGGACGTCCCGGGGGACGCCTCTCTCGACGGCCAGGCGGGCGGTCAGGTCGAGCTCAGCGTGCGCGGCACACCGGTCGTCGTCCGGCCCGGCGAGCCGGTCGTCCTCGAGATGGACACCCACGGGCCGGTCATCGACGGCAGCCCGTCCTCGCTCGCCCTCACCGGGGCGCGACGCGAAGACGGCACCATCATCACGGCGATCGTCCCGACCGCCTGAGCTGAGCGGGCTTGGGCGGAATGCGGGTGATCACCTGGACGCAGCCGGTCAGCGCGGCAACCGGGGCACGCGGACCAGCAGCGTGCCAGCCATGATCTGGGCACGGATCTCCCGGCCGGGCAGGATCGGGTCGCCGTCCAGCTGACGCGGCGTGGTGCGCTCGGCGCGCACGACCACCGAGCGCCCGGTCATCCGGTCGAGGCGGTCGTCGGTCCGACGGCCACGTGCCAGCACGCGTGCCACCAACGGGAGCCAGCCGAGCAGTCGGCCCGGCGCAATGACCACGACGTCGAGCATCCCGTCGTCGATGCGTGCATCGGGCAGCAGGGGGATCCCGGCCTGCAACGAGCCGACGTTGCCGACGACGACGGTCCGTGCTCGACGACGCACCGGTGGCCGGCCGTCCACGCTGATCTCGACAGTCACCGCCGGGTAGCGGACCTGTCGCAGCGCCGACACGACGTAGGCGGTCCACCCCATGCGGGCCTTGAGCTGTTCACGCGCACCCTCCATGATCGCCGCGTCCAGCCCAAGGCCGGCCATCACCATGAAGCAGGTCTCGTGCAGCTCGTCACCACCGATGGAGACCGCGTCCACGGCACGATCCTGACCGGACAGGGCTACCTCGACGGCGTCGGGGCCGTGCAGGGGGATACCCAGGTTGCGGGCCAATAGGTTGCCGGTGCCGAGCGGGACGACCCCGATCGCGACACCGGTGCGGGCCAGCTCGGTGCACACGACGCGTACGGTGCCGTCACCGCCGGCCACCAGGACCATCTCGACCTCGGCGGCCAGGGCTGCCTCGGCCATACCGGTGCCGGGATCCTCAAGGGTGGTCTCGAACCACAACGGCTGGTCCCAGCCGTGCGCCGCGGCGGCGTCGCAGACCAGTGTCCGAAAGGAACCGAGATCACCGACCTTGACCGGGTTCACGATGACCGCCAACCGGGAGGGGCGGATGCCGACGGTGCCGACAACCGGGCCTGGCTGCTCCGGGTCGAGCCGCAGCAACAGTGCCCCGCCGAGCAGCACGACGAGGACTCCGAGCGACCAGCCGCCGATCACGTCACTGGCGTAGTGCACGCCGAGGAGGATCCGGTGCAGTCCGATCGCGACGCTCACCAGCACCAGACCGGTGCAGATCGCGCCGCGAACCCGTCCGCGCGGTAGGACCAGCAGGGCGAGGATCACTCCCGCGGAGGCGAAGTAGCCTGCGCCGGCTGCGTGGCCCGACGGGTAGGCGAAGCCACCGATCTGGTGCAGCGGCTCCTCCCAGGTGGGGCGAGGTCGCTCCACCAGGAGCTTGAGCCCGGGAGCCACCACCCACTCCACCGCGGTCACCAGCGTCAGCCACACGCCGATGCGCACGTGTCCCCGCCACAACAGCACCACGGCGACGACCAGCATGACCGAGCGCAGCCAGATCGGCCGGGACACCTCGGCGACGAGGTCGAGGACGGCGACCCAGGTCGGGTGCCCGACGGACAGGTCGTACGCGGCTGCGGCGCTCTGTGCGTCGAGCCTCGTGACCGGCTGCCAGGTCGTGGTGACGGCGAGTGTCGTGAGTGCCAGGACGAGCCCTGGGACGGCGATTGCCCACCACCAGGTCCGCGGGTTGCGCGGCTGGGTCCGGCGGGTGTCGATCGGCACGCCGCGATTGTGGCAGGCGTACGCCCGCTCGTCGGCCGCCGGTGCTCGCGAGGCACGGTGCGTCGTTAGGCTGGCCCCGTGATCGACATCCGGCTGCTGCGCGAGGACCCCGACCGTATCCGGGCTGCCCAGAAGCACCGGGGCGAGTCCGTCGCGGTTGTCGACGCACTGCTGTCCGCTGACGACCGGTGGCGGTCGACGATCGCCGCGTACGAGCATCTGCGCGCCGAGCAGAAGTCACTGGGCAAGCAGATCCCGCGGGCGCAGGGTGAGCAGAAGCAGACGCTGCTCGCGCGTACCAAGGAGCTGTCGGCGCAGGTCAAGACCGCTGAGGCGGCGCAGAACGAGGCCGACCGGGAGTTCCGTGAGCTGGCCATGGCGCTGCCGAACCTGGCGTCTCCCGAGGCTCCGGTCGGGGGCGAGGACGACTTCGTCGTGCTGGAGGAGATCGGTACGCCGCGTGACTTCGCCGCCGAGGGGTTCGCCCCCCGGGACCACCTCGAGCTCGGCACGCTGCTCGGGGCGATCGACGTGGAGCGTGGAGCCAAGGTCAGCGGGGCTCGGTTCTACGTCCTCACCGGCATCGGTGCCCAGCTCGAGCTGGCGCTGGTCGCAGCCTCGATCGCCAAGGCCACCGAGTGGGGCTTCGTACCGATGCTGCCGCCGGCGCTGGTCAAGCCGAGTGCGATGGAGGGCACCGGGTTCCTCGGGCAGGCCGCCGACGACGTCTACCACTTGCCCAAGGACGACCTTTACCTCGTCGGGACATCCGAGGTCGCCCTTGCCGCCTACCACGGTGACGAGATCTTCGACGCCGAAACGTTGCCGCTGCGCTACGCCGCGTTCAGCCCCTGCTTCCGCCGGGAGGCAGGCTCCTACGGCAAGGACACGCGGGGGATCTTCCGCGTGCACTGGTTCGACAAGGTGGAGATGTTCACGTACACGACAGTGGAGGAATCCGACGCCGAGCACCAACGACTGCTGGCGTACGAGAAGGAGTGGATGACAGCCCTCGGGCTGCCGTTTCGCGTCGTCGACGTGGCCGCGGGCGACCTCGGCAGCAGCGCGGTCCGCAAGTTTGACTGCGAGGCGTGGATCCCGGCCCAGGGCAAGTACCGCGAGCTGACGTCGACGTCGAACTGCACCCAGTTTCAGTCGCGACGTCTGGACACGAGGGTCAGGCGCGCGGGCCGCACGGAGCACGTCGCGACGCTCAACGGAACCCTGATGGCCTCGACCCGCACGATCATCGCGCTGCTGGAGAACCACCAGCAGCCCGACGGGTCGGTGCTGGTGCCGGAGATGCTGCAGCCCCATCTCGGCGGCCGGACCGTGTTGGAGCCGATCACGTGACCTTCACTCCGCGCCTGGTCGCGCTCGACGTCGACGGCACGCTGGTCGACTGGCACAACACCATGGCCCCAGCCGTACGCGACGCGGTCCGGGCCGCAGCGCACGCCGGTCTGCACGTCGTGATCTCCACCGGCCGCTCGGTTCCGGGTGTCATGGATGCCGTCGACAAGGTGGGCATGGAGCACGGCCTCGCCGTGGCATCCAACGGGGCGGTGACGTTCTCGTACTCACCGGTCGAGCTGCTCGAGGTCACGACGTTCGACGCCCGTGAGACGGTCAAGCTGCTGCTGGAGCACGTCCCCGATGCCGCTGTTGCCGTGGAGGACATCGGGCGTGGCTACCGGATCAACAAGCCGTTCCCCGAGGGCGAGATCAACGGCGACATGACCGTGCAGAGCGTTGAGGAACTGGTGGCCGAGCCGGTGACCCGGGTCATCATCCGCAGCCCCGACCAGTCCGCGGAGGACTTCGCCGAGCTCGCCGAACGGTTGGGCCTGCACGGCATCAACTACTTCGTGGGTTACACCGCGTGGCTCGACCTCGCGCCGGACGGGGTGTCCAAGGCCAGCGGTCTGGAGATCATCTGCGCACGCCTGGGGGTCGATCAGGCTGACGTGCTCGCGGTGGGCGACGGACTCAACGACCTGGAGATGCTGCGGTGGGCGGGGCGGGGTGTCGCGATGGGGGATTCGGCGCTGCCGGTGCAGGACGCCGCCGACGACGTCACCCACACGGTCGAGGACGACGGTGTCGCCGTCGAGCTGTCCCGCTGGTTGTGACGCCCGCACACCGCACCCGGGGGTATGCCGGGCATGGGCGGCGGGGTCAGGCGCAGTCGCGGCACAGCGGTGGAGTGGTGCTCACCATCGCGCTGGGCTGGTGCACGAGGAAGCAGACGGAGCAGGTCAGCTCGTTCTCCTGTTTGGGGATGACCTCGACCACCAGCGTCTCGTTGGACAGGTCGGCCCCGGGCAGCTCGTAGGAGTCGGCAGCGGCGTTCTCGTCCTCGTCGATGTTCGGCTGCTGCAGAGTCGTTCCCTGTGCGGCTGCCTTGGCCTCCTCCAGGGACTGTTCCTGGGCATCGGCCTGTTCCTTGCGCGGCTCGTCGTAGTCCGTCGCCATCAGCGGTGTTCCCCTGTTCGATCATCGGTGCCGGCACGTCGGCCGCCGGCGATGACAGTAACGCCCGAAGGCGTCAAGTCCATCCCCGATCCGTGTGATCTACGTCGGACTTTCCTGAACGGGGGCAACGATCGGGTGTCAGCTCGCCGGTTCGAGGACGAACACGGGGATCTCCCGGTGGGTCCGGCGCTGGTAGTCGGCGTAGTCGGGGAACGCCGCTACGGCCCGGTCCCACCACAGTGCCCTCTCCTGCCCACTGGCCTGCCGGACGAGCATGTCCTGGCGGACGGGTCCGTCCTGCAGCTCCACGCGGGGATCGGCCACCAGGTTGTGGTACCACACCGGGTGCTTCGGAGCGCCTCCCATCGAAGCCACGACGGCGTAGCAGCCGTCGTGCTCGACGCGCATCAGGGGCGTCTTGCGGACCTTGCCGGAGCGTGCACCCGTCGAGGTGAGGATGACCACTGGAAACCCGCGCATCGTGGTGCCCTCGCTGCCGCCGGACCCCTCGTACTGCGAGACCTGGTCGCGGACCCGCGGCTGCGTGCTCGGTTCGTAGACTCCGTCGATCGGCATCTGCTGAGTCAACACCGCCGACCGTCTCGAGCCAAGTGCGCCCTAGCCGCCGGGCTAGCGGGGGTAACGGAGAGTCGTGGCGGCCAGGTGACCGTGCTCTCAGCGCGATCAGCTGCGCCAGTGGTGCGAAACCGGGCCTGACCAGCCGGGGGCGACCCCGCTTCTGCACCACTGGCCGCCTGGGGACACACGGAGGTGCCGCTAGCCGCCGATCGGCGAGCGGACGCCGGTGAGCTGCTCGGAGGCGTCCCACAGCAGGCGCGCCATCGTCGCGTCGCTTGCTGTAGCACTGCGCGAGACGAGCGTCGGATGCCCGCGCACCTGGAGCAGCCCGTCCGGTCCGACGTACGACGCGCCGGGCAGGTCCTGGGTCGCGGCGTACAGCGTCGGTAGCGCACCCATCTCGTCGCTCTGTGCCACGACCCGGTTGAGCACCGACATCCCGAGGCCGGCGACCCGGCTGGCCGAGTGCGACTGCAGGTTCGTCGCGGAGTAGCCGGGATGGGCAGCGAGGGCGCGCACGGTCGATCCGCTCACGCTCAGCCGGCGCTGCAGCTCCAGGGTGAACAACAGGTTGGCGAGCTTGGACTGCTGATAGGCACCCCAGGCGGCGTAGCGACGCCGCTGCCAGTTGAGGTCCTCGAGGTCGATGCGTCCGCCGTGGTGGGCGACCGAGGAAACGGTGACGACCCGGTCGGTCAGGTGCGGGAGCAGCAGGCTGGTGAGCGCGAAGTGGCCGAGGTGGTTGGTGCCGAGCTGCATCTCGAAACCGTCCGCGGTGCGTCGCTCCGGGATGGCCATCACTCCTGCGTTGTTGACCAGAAGGTCGAGGCCGCCCTCCCAGGACCGCGCGAACGTACGGACCGAGGCGAGATCGGCGAGGTCCAGTGGGCGGATGTCGGTGTCCCCGCCGATCGTGGCGGCAGCCCACCTCCCGCGCTCCACGTCGCGCACCGCCATCACCACCCGCGCGCCGGCGCGGGCGAGCTCGCGGGCGGTGATCAGCCCCAGCCCGCTGTTGGCGCCGGTCACCACCGCGACGCGTCCGGACAGACTCGGCAGGTCGGCAGCGGTCCACGTGGGCGTCACGAGGACCACCGTAGACACCGGCAGCGCGAGGGTCAGTCCCGGTCGGGCTCCACAACTTGGTCGAAGGCGTCGAGCACGTCGTCCACCGTGGGCAGGCTGCTGTCGCGGGGAGTCGGGCGTGCGCACGCGGCGCCCTGCTCAACGGAGGCTGTGGCACGGCGAGCCCGGCGCAGATGGCGCTTCACGGTGGACAGCGAACACTCGAGTCGAAGGGCTAGTTGCTCGAGAGAGTCGTCGGGGTGGGCAGTTCGCATGGCGACGACGGCGTCGTGGTCGACGGGGCGACGTTCGCCCCGGACCCCGGCGAGGACGTCGAGATCCTCGCCTGCCACGGAGATCCCGAGCAGGCCACGCATCTTCTGGCGCTCCCGAGGGGTCGTGCACCCCATGAACCCGGAAACGTCGACCTGCGCGACCGCGGTGTAGAGGCACTCGGCGAGCATCGGGCACTCGGCGCACGCCTGGCGCGCGCGCTGCAGCAGCGCCCGGTGCTCGCGCCACTGGTCACCGCTGACTCGAGACCGGGAGGGCGTGCTCTCCAGCGACGGGTGCAGAAACAGGTCGGGCTCGGTCGCGCACGCGGGAAGCGCGGGGGCATCGGTGCGTACCGGTGCCGCCCGGGTGGTCGCGATTCGCACGAGTGTCCCCCCAAGAGCGGACCACCCGCGGAGGCCACGGGGTATCCGGTGGCTCGAGTGGTCGCGCCGGTCAACTTGCGATGGTGTGACCGGTTTCCGACCGCTCCAGACTACTCACAGATACATTCCACCGGAGTGGTTCTGGGCGGGTTCTCCACCGTTCGAGGGGTCCGGGCCCTGCATCCCCGGGTGGCCGCCGCCGCTCGGCAGTGCCCGGCGCATCTGCTCCAGCTGGGCCCGTGCGGACATCTGCTGGGCGTAGATGGCCGTCTGGATTCCCTGAAAGAGTCCTTCCAGCCACCCGACGAGCTGGGCGTGGGCGACCCGCAGCTCCGCGTCGGACGGCGTCTCGGTATCACTGAACGGAAGGCTGAGCTTCTCCAGCTCCTCGATCAGCTCGGGTGACAACCCGTCCTCCAGCTCCTTGATCGATGCCCTGTGGATCTCGCGCATTCGACGTCGGCTCGCGTCGTCGAGCGGGGCGGACTTCACCTCATCGAGCAGCTGGCGGACCATGTTGCCGATCCGCATCACCTTGGCGGGCTGCTCGACCATGTCGGTCACCGAGCGTTGCTCCACGCCGTCCGCACCGCCGCCGGCGACCGCCATCCCGTCCGGGCCGACCACGAGCACCTGGTGCTGGCGGTCGTCCTCGGCTGGCTGTCCCTGCTGTTCGCTCATGCCTGCCACCCTAGTAGCCGGCGCTCGGGGCCACCGGGGGGCGTCACAGCCGCAGCAGCACCTTGCCGACATGGGTGCTCTCCTCGACGAGCCGGTGGGCGTTGCGTACGTCGGCCAGGTCGAAGACGTCGTGCACGATCGGTCGTACGGTGCCGTCGGTGAGCAGCGGCCAGACATGCTCGTGCACCGCAGCCATGATCGAGGCCTTCTCCGCCGCTGGTCGCCCGCGCAGCGAGGTGGCCAGTACCGCGCCCCGCTTGCCGAGCAGGGTGGCCAGATTCAGCTCCGCCTTGACGCCGCCCTGCATGCCGATGACCACCAGCCGGCCGTTGGCGGCCAAGGCGTCGACGTTGCGACCGAGGTACGCGGCGCCCATGTTGTCCAGGATGACGTCGGCGCCGGCGCCGTCGGTCGCCTCGCGGATCCGCTCGACGAAGTCGTCCTCGCGGTAGTTGATCAGGATCGAGGCACCCAGTTCGCGGCAGCGTTCCAGCTTCGCCGGGCTTCCTGCCGTCACCGCGACACGCGCGCCGAGTGTGGCCGCGAGCTGAGTGGTCATGGTGCCGATGCCGCTGGAGCCACCGTGCACGAGCAGCGTCTCGTCGCGCTGCAGGCCGGCCACCATGAACACGTTGGACCACACGGTCGCCGTGACCTCGGGCAGCGCGGCCGCAGTCACCAGGTCGATCCCGGCTGGCACCGGCAGCACCTGCGCCTCGGACACGGCGACCCGCTCGGCGTACCCGCCTCCGGACAGCAGGGCCACCACGCTGTCGCCGACCGACCAGCGCGTGACCTCCGGCCCGACCGCGCACACGGTGCCGGAGCACTCCAGGCCGAGGATCTGGCTCACCCCCGGCGGTGGGGCGTAGTTGCCTTCGCGTTGCAGCAGGTCGGCCCGGTTGACAGCAGTGGCGGCCACGTCGATGACCACGTCTGCTGGCCCTGGCACGGGGTCCTCGGTGCTCCCGATGCTCAGCACCTCGACGCCACCGGTCCCGTTGCACACGACTGCTCGCACGTGTCTCAGCCTTCCGCACCGGAGTGCTCTGCGCACATCCGGGTGATGACATCGGCGACATCGGCGACGTCGGTGGCACTGCCGCCACGCAGGGCAGCGGCGTAGCCGAGAAGGAACGTGGTGAGCGGGGCCGCCGGACGTTCGACGGCGTGTGCGGCGTCGCGGGCGAGATCGAGCACCAGGTGGATGTCGACCTCGGTGTCGATGCCCACAGCCCTCTGGACCGCCGCTGTCCACTCCTGCAGGGTCATCGCTCCTCCTGTGCCGGTCCTACCGCGCCGGGCAGGTCGCTCGGCGCGTCGACGTCGTGGGCTTCGTGGCCGCGGGCGGGCACCTCGACCAGGGACAGCCCGGCCAGCAGCGTACGCATAGACGCGTCCGTCCAGTCGCGCTGCCCGGCCTGGTCGCGCAGCAGATCGGTCCGCGCCGCGACGCTCAAGTGCTGGCGGCGGCCCCCGGCATCGACGAGCACGGCGCCGTGCCCGTTCGTGCGTGCGGTGCCGAGCAGTCGCCGGACCGTTCCGGCGTCGACGTACGGCAGGTCCCCGGCCAGCAGCACGGTCCACGGCGCACGGACGTGGCGCAGTCCGGCGACCACTCCTGCCGCTGGCCCAGCGCCCGGCGGGTTTTCACGTGCCCAGACCACGTCGTCGCGGACCGGTCGTGGCATCCCGACCACGATGCGCCGGTCCGCCGATGCGACCGCGGCGAGCACCCGATCGAGCAGCGGGACGCCGTCGACCAGAGCCGCGGTCTTGTCACCTCCGAATCGTCGGCCGGTGCCGCCGGCGAGCACCAGCGCGTCGTACGCCGCGTCATCGGTACCAGCCGTCATGGCGTGCAGTCTGCCTCGGCAGCGCACCAGGCCGCGTACAGCCCAGGACGCGCCTACGACTTCGGGTTGGCGCGGGTGCTGAACGGTCTCGCCGTGCTGGTCGCTGCCAGGATGGGGGGATGAAGGTAGTCCTCGTCCAGCTGGCCTCCGCCACCGACTCGGCGGCCAACCGGCATGCGATGTCCGGTTGGGTGGACCGTATCCACGCGAGCAGGGCCGAACCGGACCTCGTGGTCTTCCCGGAGGGCGCGATGCACGACTTCGGCAGGCCCGACCACGACCTCTCCGCTGTAGCGGAGCCGCTGGACGGACCGTACGTCGCGGCGCTGATCGGGCACGCGCGACGGCTCGGCGCCACTCTCGTGGGCCACATCTTCGAGCGCAGCGACACCGGGCTGCCGTACAACACCTCGGTGGTCGCGACACGGGACGGCTCGATCGCCGTGACGTACCGCAAGATCCACCTGTACGACTCCTTCGGCTACGCGGAGTCCGACCGGTTGAGTGCCGGCGGGATCACCCCGGTGGTGCTCGACGTCGCCGGCGTGCCGGTGGGCCTCATGACCTGCTACGACCTGCGCTTCCCCGAGATGGGGCGCGCGCTCGTCGATGCGGGAGCCGGGCTGTTCGTGGTCCCGTCCGCCTGGGTTGCCGGCGTGCTGAAGGAGGACCACTGGCGGCTGCTGCTGCGGGCCCGGGCGGTGGAGAACACCGTGTACGTCGCGGCTGCGGCGCAGTGCGGACGGGCGTACTGCGGGCACAGCATGCTGGTCGACCCGATGGGTGTGACCGTGGCTGCGGCAGCCGAGGCCGAGGCTCTGGTGGTAGGGGATGTCGACCCGGACCGGCTCGAGCTGGCACGGGCGACCAATCCCTCGCTTCGCAACCGTCGCTTCGGTCCACAGGGGGGCATGTGACGGGTGCTGTGCCGACGGTTCTGCGCCTGGGCGCCGCAACCGCATGGCTGCTCGCCTGGCTCGCCGGGTCACTCGCAGCTGCCGCCGGACTGGTCGCCGTCGAGCGCACCCCGACGTGGTTACCCGAGGCTGGTGCCGCCACGCTCACCGTCCTGTTCGCGGTGGCACTCACCCGGCGCAGCGGTGGTCGGGTCTGGTTCTGGTCGCTGCTGGTGGTCGTGCCGGTCGTGGCGGCGCTGACCCTCGACCAGCGCTGGCTGCTGTCGTCGGTCGCCGTACTCGCGGCAGTGCTCGGTGGGATCACCGCGGTGATGCTGACCAAGCCGGCAGCCAGTCCCCTCAGGCTGCTCTACGAGTACCTCCTGGCGCTCGTCCTCGCCGCCAGTGCTGGGTTGGCGGTCGCCGCGTGGGGAGCACCCGTCGACCCGATGCGCTTTCCCCTGGCCGTGCTGGCTCTGACCCTGACCCTGACGATCGCACTCATCTGGCAGCTGGGTGCCGGCTACCACGGCATCGGCCGCCGCGGCCTGGTGCTGATCGCCGGAGGAGCGATGCTGGTGACCCTGGTGCTCGTCTACTCGCGGATGCTGCGCGAGTACGGCTCGGTGACCGTCACCGAGGCCGTCGAGAGCGCCGTCGCGTGGACCACCGACCGGCTGGGCGGGGGGGTGCCACGGCCGATCGAGGTGCTGGTGGGATTCCCCGCACTGGTGTGGGGAATCTGGGTTCGCTCAAGCCGTCGCCAAGGTTGGTGGATGTGCGCCTTCGGCACAGTCGGCACCGCTACGTTGGCGACGACCCTGGCGAACCCTGAGGTGGAGCTGGAGAACGCCGGCTTGTCCACTGCGTACTCGGTGGTGCTCGGCCTGCTGCTGGGACTGTTGGTGATCCGCATCGACGCCCTGCTGACCCGTGGACGCCGCCGGGACGCCGGTCGACGTGCCCGCCGGGAAGGCTGGGAACCCGACCCGGTGCGACCAGAGCCGGGGCGCACCACGCCCCTGCGGTGAGCCACCGATGACTCGTCGGTGCCGGTGTAGCGTTCAGACGTTCCGATGCCTACGACGCCAGCGACTCGAGGAGCACCGATGGCCAGCGAGATCGTCGCGGAGATGGTCGCCCACGTGTGGAGAATCGTGGCTGCGCCGGGCGACGTCCTTGCCGCCGGTGACACCGTGGTCATCCTGGAGTCGATGAAGATGGAGATCCCAGTCCTCACCGAGCATGCCGGTCGGGTCGCCGAGCTGCGGGTCGACGAGGGCGACGTCGTCCAGGAGGGTGACATCCTCGCCGTGCTCTCCTGACCAGCGGGGCGCGAGGCGTCGAGATCAGCCCTCCACCACCACCACCACATGCAGCCGGCGGGGACCGTGCACCCCTTCAACGCGCTGCAGCTCGATGTCGCTGGTGGCAGACGGTCCGCTGATGAACGTGAGTGGCCGGGTCGGATCCAGTCGGGCCATCATCTCCGGCACCGAGTCGACGACCTGGTTGGCGCGCACGACGCAGACGTGGTGGTCCGGCACCAGGGTGATCGCGCGACGGCCCTGGTCGAGCGAGGCGTCGAGGACGATCGTGCCCGTGGTCGCGCAGGCCACGGCACAGGCGGTCACCACGGCGTCCATCCCGTCGAGGTCACCAGGGGCGAAGCCGTCGTCGACCACCCCGTCGGTCACCCATCCCTCGGGTAGCCCGACGGGCACCAGCACGCGCGACGCCTCACCAAGCGCATCGGTGACTGCGCCGACGATCCCGTCAGCGCGTTGCACGCTCGTGACGCGCGCCCGGTAGTCGAACAACCGGTCGACCAGCAGCGCGACGGCTTCTGGAGACCCAGGGGGGTGCGAGCCGGTACGGGCGTACGCGCGCTCGATCTCTGGAACGTCACCGTCGCCGCGTGCCGCGCGTACCGCCGACAGCATCGCCTCACGGCTGGTCATCGCGGTCCCTCCACCAGTCCCGGAAGGTGTGTTGCGGGGGATCGGGAAGGTCTCGCGAGGCGGTCCAGCCCGACAGCGGTGGCGGCAGCCGTCGGCCGCGTGCGAACCGTGCCAGGCGGGCGCCGCGGCCGGCGCGGGCGAAACGCCGGCCATCGGCCATCGTCCATGCGGCCGCGGCCATGGCGACCTGCTCGGCGCTGGGCAGCCGGTGCTCCTTCTCGCGCTCTTCGACGTGGCGGGCCCGCAGATGCACCAGCATCGCAGGGATGTCGATGCGCACCGGGCAGGCGTCGAAGCACGCTCCGCACAGGGACGAGGCGTACGGCAGCGAGGCGTTGTCCTCGACCCCGGTGAGCTGGGGGGACAGCACAGCACCGATCGGCCCCGGGTAGACCGAGCCGTACGCGTGGCCGCCCACCCGTTCGTACACGGGACACACGTTGAGGCAGGCCGAGCAGCGGATGCAGTGCAGTGCGGAGCGGCCGGCCTCGTCGGCGAGGGTCGCCGTGCGGCCGTTGTCGAGAAGTACCAGGTGGAACTCCTGCGGGCCGTCGCCGGGCGTGACACCGGTCCAGGCCGAGGTGTAGGGGTTCATCCGCTCGCCGGTGGAGGAGCGTGGCAGCAGCTGCAGGAAGACCTCCAGGTCCCGCCAGCTCGGCACCACCTTTTCGATGCCCATCACGGTGATGAGCGTCTCGGGCAGCGTCAAGCACATCCGCCCGTTGCCCTCGGACTCCACGACGAGGAGCGTGCCGGTGTCCGCGATCGCGAAGTTGGCGCCCGAGACCGCGACCCGGGCCGACAGGAACTTCGCCCGCAGGTGTAGCCGGGCGGCCTCGGCGAGTGCATGCGGGTCGTCGGTGAGGTCGGCGGGTACGCCGGGCATGTGCTCAGCAAAGATGTCGCGGATCTCGCGACGGTTGCGGTGGATCGCCGGTACCAGGATGTGCGAGGGCTGGTCGTTGTCCAGCTGCACGATCAGCTCGGCAAGATCTGTCTCGTACGCGGCTATCCCGGCGTCGGCGAGCGCCTCGTTCAGGCCGATCTCCTGAGTCGTCATCGACTTGACCTTGACGACCTCGTCGCAGCCGGTGGCGCGCACCAGCGCGGTGACGATGCGGTTGGCCTCGTCGGCGTCGCGCGCCCAGTGCACGACGCCACCGCGCGCCGTGACGGCTTGTTCCAGGCGGGCGAGGTGCTCGTCGAGGCGCGCCATGGTCGCGGCCTTGATCGTCTCGCCGGCACGGCGCAGTTGCTCCCAGTCGTCGACCTCGGCGACGACCCGCAGTCGCTTCGCGCGGATCGCCGAGGTCGCGTGGCCCAGGTTGCGGCGCAGCTGCTCGTTGCCCAGCGCGGTCCGGGCGGCGTCAGGGAACGACTGCTCACCGCGCAGGTGCCCGACGCCGCGCGGCGCCACCATCGGCATCCCCAGGTCGACCGGGGTCATGCCGGCTGCTCCCTGGTCGAGGCGAGCACCTGAGCGAGGTGCAGGGGGCGGACGGTGGCGGCGCCGGTTCCGCTCGACAGCCGCGACAGCCCGCCACCGATGTGCATGAGGCACGAGGAGTCGCCCGCGGTGACGTACTCGGCACCGGTGCCGAGTACGGCCGTCATCTTGTCGGTGAGCATCGCGCTCGAGGTGTCGGCGTTCTTGAGGGCAAAGGTGCCACCGAAGCCGCAGCACTCCTCCGCACCAGGCAGCTCGACCAGATCGATCCCTCCGACCGCTCGTAGCAGGGACAGCGGCTTGTCTGCGACCCGCAGCATCCGCAGCGAGTGGCAGGTCGGGTGATACGTCACCCGGTGGGGGAACCAAGCGCCGACATCGGTGACACCGAGCACGTCGACCAGCAGCTCGCTCAGCTCATGCGTCCTCGCAGCGACGGCGGTCGCTCGCTCGGCGAGTGCGGTACGCCCCGCCCGCGCCGCCACGCTCGCGTGTTGGTGGCGTACCGAGCCCACGCATGACCCGGACGGTGCGACCACCACGTCACAGCCCTCGAAGGCGTGCACGTGGTGCTCGATGAGGGCCAGCGCCTGCCGCTGATAGCCGGTGTTGACGTGCATCTGGCCGCAGCAGGTCTGGTCTTCCGGGAACTCGATCGCGTGGCCGAGCCGCTCGAGCAGCCGCACGGTCGCCTTCCCGACGTCGGGGAACATCGTGTCGGCGAGACAGGTGATGAACAACCCGATCCTCATGTCGGCACCTGGGCGTCAGTCGGCACGGGTGGCGTGGACCAGGAAATCCACCTGGCGCTGCTTGCGCATGATCACGTGCTCCAGGAGGTGCTCGAGCGCCTCGCTGTGCGGCTCCTGGCCAGAGTGCGCTATCACTTCGTGCAGAGCGGCGACGGCTTCCCGCTCGTTGTCCAGGAGCTGTGCCAGTGCCTTCGCCGACGACGAGCTCACCTCGACACTGGGGGCCTCGAATGACGGATTTCCGCCCAGCGCCGACATCTTCTCCACGAGTTGGTAGGTGTCGGTCAGCTCGTTCGCCACGAAGCTTCGCAGGGTGGGCTTCAAGGCGGTGCCGAGGACGCCGCCCATCGACCCGGCGAGCAGAGTCAGCGTCAACAGGGACCTGCCCTGCAGCTTCAGTACGTCGGTCAACGACCGGATCACCTCGTGGGTGTCCATCTGCTCGCCCATGCCGTTCCGTTCCGTGAGACCGTCGCCCCAGGCTGCTCCAATCGCGACGGTCCGGCCACTCGAACGGTGCTCGTGGCCGAGGGCGTCGACGTCCGACCCGGTCCAGCGGCCCGGCTGGCCGGCCAGGTGCCAGAATGTGTGTGCGGCGGATCCGCGGGATCCGTCGGAGGAGGGGTGCCGGAGCGGCCGATCGGAACCGCCTTGAAAGCGGTCGCTGGCAGAGATGTCAGCCGCGGGTTCGAATCCCGCCCCCTCTGCCGCCCGGCGGTGAACGTCTCGACCAGCCGAAAGGACGTTGTGTCGACGAGCCGATACCACCTCGCGCGTGGCGCGAGCATGCTGGCGTTCGGTGGGTCGTCGCTGTTGTGCGGTGGGGCCTACCTCAGCGGCGTCGTGCTCGAGCGGATCACCGACGGAAGCGCCGGATGGGTGGCCCTGCGTGCCGTCCTCCTGGTGCTCGCCGTGGTCTTCCTGGTCGGCCTGCTGCGTGCGCTGTGGCGCCTGGTACGACCACCGGTGGCTCTGCGCATGGACACCGAGGGCTACTCGATGGCACGCAGCATCGGCTCGGGGATCCGGGCGGCCGGCTGGCAGGACGTGGAACGGGTCGAGTCCGTGACGTCGGGCCGCAGCACGGTCGTCGTCGTGCGCCTGCACTCCGGGGCCACCACGCAGATCCCGGCTCGGCTGGTGGAGGAACCGCTGGGCGACTGGACGGCTGAGCTCGACGAGCGTCTCAACACCGCACACGGACAACGTCGGTTGTAGGGGGGTCCCGAGGCCCTGTGCTGCTTCCTGGTAGCGGCCTGTAGCCTGTCTCGGCGGGCCGGTCCTCGTGACCGGACGGCGTGGAGGTGTCGCATAGTGGCCTAGTGCGCCCGCCTGCTAAGCGGGTTGAGGATGAAACCTCTCGCGGGTTCAAATCCCGCCACCTCCGCCACGAATGGTACAGCCGCTGATGGCTCGGCCTGTGCTAGACAGGCGCATCAACCAAGGGGGCGCACGTGGGTCAGCTCAGTCTCGGAGTCATGGCGCGGTCGCGCAAGGAGAACGAGCGCCGGCTGCCGATCCACCCGCTGCACGTGGAACGGATCGAGCCCGACCTCCGGGCGCGTGTCTACCTCGAGCATGGCTACGGCGAACCCTTCGGCGTGCCCGATGCGCAGCTGGCGTCCTTCGTCGGCGGGCTGCGTTCACGCGAGCAGCTGATCGCCGAGTGTGACGTCATCCTGCTGCCCAAGCCGCTGCCGGAGGATCTCGCGCAGCTGCGCGAGGGGCAGGTGCTGTGGGGTTGGCCGCACTGCGTCCAGGATGAGCAGCTCACTCAGGTGGCTGTCGACCGGCGCCTGACGCTCATCGCGTTCGAGGGGATGAACCACTGGACCGACGACGGCCGGTTCAACCTGCACGTCTTCCACAAGAACAACGAGCTGGCCGGGTACTGCTCGGTGCTGCACGCCTTGCAGGTCATCGGATCGACGGGCGACTACGGTCGTCGGCTGAGCGCCGCCGTGATCGGCTTCGGAGCGACCGCCCGCGGGGCCGTGACCGCCTTGAACGCCCACGGCGTGCACGACGTCCATGTCCTCACCCACCGCGACGTGGCTGCGGTCAGCTCGCCTATTCATTCCACCCGGATGGTGCACTTCGAGCACGACCCGGTGCACCCGCGCAACTGCCACGTGTCGACCGACAGCGGGCAGGTGCCGATGGCCGAGTTCCTTGCCGAGCACGACATCATCGTCAACTGCGTTCTGCAGGACACCGACGCGCCCCTGACCTTCCTCGTCGACGACGACCTCGCCATGCTGACGCCGGGAAGTCTCGTCGTCGACGTCTCCTGCGACGAAGGCATGGGCTTCAGCTGGGCGCGACCCACCTCGTTCGATGAGCCGACCTTCGTGATCGGGTCCAACGTCCACTACTACGGCGTGGACCACAGCCCGTCGTACCTGTGGAACTCCGCCACCTGGGAGGTCAGCGAGGCGCTGCTGCCGTACGTCCGGGCGGTGCTGACCGGCCGCGACGCTTGGGAAGCCGACGAGACCCTCCGGCGCGCCATCGAGATCCGCGAGGGTGTCATCCGGAACGCCGACATCCTGTCCTTCCAGCACCGCTCGCCGGACTACCCGCACGTCCTCACCCGTACTGGCGAGCGGCTGGGATCGGCTGCTCAGCGCCCACGTTGACTCAGGCGGTGTCGCACGGCCAGGGTCGTGGCATGGCAGCAAATCTCGCGACAGCTGACCGGGTCGAACGCCAGACCCTCCTGGACTTCGTACGCCCACGGCACAAGGGCACGCTCGTCACGCGGCGCCGCGACGGGCGCCCGCAGTTGTCCCCGGTCGCCTGCGGCGTCGACGTCGAGGGTCGCATCGTGATCGCGACCTATCCCGAGCGCGTCAAGGTACGTAACGTGCGTCGGGCTCCTGAGGTGTCGATCCTGATCCACTCCGACGACTGGGACGGCCCGTACGTCCAGGTCGACGGCACCGCCGAGGTCATCGACATGCCGGCCGCCGTCGAGCCACTGGTCGACTACTTCCGGGCGATCTCCGGGGAGCACCCCGACTGGGCGGAGTACCGCGAGGCGATGCAGCGTCAGGGCAAGTCGATGATCCGGATCACGATCGAGCGCTGGGGCCCGATCGCCACCGGGGGGTTCCCGCCCGGCCGTGCACCGCAGGGCTGAGCCCCGGACGTCCAGGCTGCTCGGTCAGGGGCGACGGCCGAGCAGCGCGAGTAGCCGTGCCTGAGGATCCTGCGAATCGGCGTGCACCGGATCGTGGAAGAGTCCCGACCTGGTGAGCTCGTGCTCGTGTGCTCGGGCGTACGCGAGCACGTGGGCGACCACGTCGTCGTCGAGGTCCTCGCTCAGGCCGGCTCCACGCGCAAGATCCCAGGCGTGCACGGTGAGGTCCAGCAGCATCTCCTCGGCGTACTCATCGACCGGGCGCTCCCCCGATGACAGCTGCACCGTGTCGTCCGCACCGGCAACGGCCCAGGCGTCCATCGAGTCGTTGATGGCAAGCGTCCAGCTCTTCTGGGGGTTCGCATTGAGCACGTCCCCGTCGAAACGGGCACCCACCTCTGCGGTGGTGGCCCCTTCGAGCAGTGGGACCGCCCACAGGTGCTCGACGACGAGGTGCCCGACCAGATCGCGCACCGTCCACTCGCTGCAGGGTGTCGGGCGGTCCCAAGCGTCGTCGGGGATGTCAAGGACACGGGAGCCGAACTCCTTGGCGGCGGTCGGCAGGAGGTCACGGGCGGACAGGCCGGTAGTCGACATGTCCCCAGCCTCGCGTGCGAGGGCACGCCTGTCATCCCGAAGACCCGCACCGGGTTCGGCGTCGTGTCATCTTCCAGAGGTGCCTCGCGGGTAGATGCGACGAGGGGGTGCCATGCGCGACAACGATCAGGGTTTTGCCGAGTTCGTCGCACGCGAGCTCCCCGGCCTGCTGCGACTGGGACGTGTCCTGACCCTCAACGAGCACGACGCGTGGGATCTGGCGCAGGAGTGCCTGGTCAGGGTCGGCACGCGGTGGTCGCGTCTGGACCAGGAAGCGAACGTCGCAGCGTACGCCCACAAGACACTTGTGAATCTCAACCTCAACCGGTTGCGCCGGCTCGCCCGTGAGCCCCCACTGGCCGTTGCAGACGCCCAGGGCGTCGATCAGGCAACCGTGGACGGCGACGCGGGAACCTACGACCCGTGGCTCGAGATCGCACTGAAGCGGCTGCCGCCGAGACAGCGGGCGGTCGTCGCCCTGCGCTTTCAAGACTCACCTTTCGCGCGCCATGGTCTCGCTGCGGGAGGCCCGGCGACTCAGCAGTGCAGGAGAAATGCCATGAACAGCGCAGAGTCCGAAGAGCTCGCTGCGCGCATCCAGCGGCTGGCCGATCGCTGCGCCGCACCCCTGGACGCGCACGCACAGATCGTGGCAGGTGTCCGTCGGCGCAGGCGGCGGTACCGGGCTACCAGCGCGCTCGCGGTCGGCGCCGTGGTGGCCGTCCTGGGCGGTGTCTACGCGTTGGTCGGCCCGGTGAACCCTGCCGGACCGACCGAGGCCGTTGAACAGAAGAGTCTTGCGGCCGATCCGGAGACATCGATCACGCCTGAGCCTCCGCCGCTCACCGACACGGGCAGGGCCGTCACCTCGATCGCCTACTGCCTGGGCGACTGACAGCCGCATGGCCGCAGTTGAGCCAGACTGTGCGGATGCGGACCGTGGGCGTGGAGGAGGAGCTGCTGCTGGTGGACGCCGGCACGGGGGCTCCGGTGTCGGTGGCGCCGGCTGTACTGCGGCAGGAGGGATCGGGCCACGGCCACCACGAGGGCGAACAGCCGGGCGGCACGCTGGACTCCGAGCTGAAGCAGGAGCAGGTCGAGACCGACACCCGCCCACACACGGACCTGGCCGCCGTGGCCGAGGAGCTGTGGGCCTGGCGCCGGCACGTGGATGCCTCGGCCCGCGAGTCCGGCGCCCGGCTGGCGGCGCTGGCGACCTCTCCCGTTCCGGCCACCCCCCGGACCACGCCGACCGAGCGCTACCTCCGGATGGCCGAGCACTTCGGCCTCACCCAGCACGAGCAGCTTGCCAACGGGTGCCACGTACATGTGTCGATCGACTCGCCTGAGGAGGGCGTGGCCGTGCTCGACCGGATCCGGGTCTGGCTCCCGGTGCTGACAGCACTGTCGGCGAACTCGCCGTACTGGCAGGGGGCGGACTCGCTGTACGGGAGCTTTCGCTCCCAAGCGTGGGGGCGCTGGCCCATGGCCGGCCCGATCGACGTGCAGGAATCGGTCGAGCGCTACCGCGCCCTGATCGACGAGATGCTCGCCACCGGGGTCGTGCTGGACGAGGACATGGTGTACTTCGACGCCCGGTTGGCTCGGGGGTACCCCACGATCGAACTCCGTGTCGCCGACGTCTGCCTGTACGTCGAGGACGCGGTGCTGATCGCGGGCCTGGCCCGGGCGCTGGTCGAGACGGCAGTCGAGGAGTGGCGGACCGGCCGGGCGCCGGTGTCCACCCCGACGTCGTTGCTGCGTCTGGCGCGCTGGCGGGCCGCGCGCAGTGGCCTGACCGACGTCCTTGTGCATCCGCTGGACAACCGCCCTCGCCCGGCCGGCGAGGTCGTCGCCGCGCTGTTCGAGCACGTCCGACCGGCCCTGGACGCGGCCGGGGACCAGGAGCAGGTGCGGATGCTCCTGGCGCAGGTGCAGCAGCGGGGGACCGGGTCACACCGGCAGCGGCAGGTGTTCGAGCGGACCGGCCGGCTCTCCGCGGTCGCGTTGGATGCGGCAGACGTCACGTGCTGACTGATCCGTCCGGCAATCGCTTCTCCCTCACGATGCCTCATCGGTGGGAAGGCGAGACGCGCTTTGCGATCAGTGAGTCCATGATTCTCGGATGAGCTCTTTCTCGACCGACCGTCCACACGCGCACGTTCCTCCCCGGATCGTGAGCTCGTGGCGATCTGTGCTGACTGATCGCTTCCGTACCGGGTGCGACTACGCGGACGAGGACCGCCCCTTGCGCGGCTACGTCGCACTGACCAGCGTCTACCTCGGCGTCAGCGCTGCACTCCTGCGACGCGCCGGTCGGGTCTCGTCGGTCCGGATCTCCGCGGGCGACATCGTTCTGATCGGACTGGCGTCGCACCGGCTGAGCCGCACAGTGACCAAGGAGGCCATCGCTTCTCCCTTGCGGGCGCCCTTCACCCGCTACACCCGGTCCGGCGTTGCCTCCGAGGTCTCGGAGGAGGTCGTCGCGGACAGCACCCACCACCCGTACGCCCATGCCGTCGGAGAACTGCTGACGTGCCCCTTCTGCATGGCGCAATGGACCTCGACCGGTCTGGTGGCCGCGTACATCCTTGCGCCACGTCAAGCCCGCGTAGTGACGGCGATTCTCGACTCCGCGGCGATCGCCAACGTGTTGCACCTGCTGTACTCGTCGCTGGCTGAACGCGTCGAGCGCCAACCCGATTGATGCGATGCACGGCGGGACGACTCGCTGCCCGAGGACACGATGGCACCCGGTGCCGTGCGCCGAATCGGCCGGTGGGCCGTCGGTACGACACCTGCCGGCGAGGATTTAGCGGTGTCCCGTCGGTGTCGTCACCAGCTCGCCGACATGAGTACCGGGACCGTGGACGCCGACGGGTGCCTGGTCTGTCCCTGGCACCAGAGCCGGTACGACGTGCAGGACGAAAGGATGGTGACCGGACCGCGCGGCTTCCTCACGTACCACGGCGCAACGCCTTGCTACGCCCGGCTGGTGCTCGCCTACGGCCGCTACCTGCGGCTGGCTGCCGCGCGCGTGGTGCGCCGCGACGGGCGGGTCCGCGTCGAGTCGCGGTGAAACAGCGTGAGCTCGCTGGACCCCGCATCCGTGACTCGCGGCGGCTTGTAGCATCGCGAGGTGCCCGAACGGATCCTCATCTACGGTGTCACAGGGTCCGGCAAGACGACCCTGGCCGCCCGCGTCGCGGCGCGAACGGGATTGCCCTGGCACGCAGTGGACGACCTGACGTGGGAGCCGGGCTGGGTTGAGGTATCGCTGGAGGAGCAGCGTCGGCGCGTCGCGACCATCTGCGCTGGTGAGCGGTGGATCCTCGACACGGCCTACTCCCAGTGGATCGACGTCCCGCTGGCTCGGGTCCAGCTGATCGTGGCTCTCGACTACCCGAGGTGGTTCTCGCTCGGCAGGCTGTTGCGGCGCAGCCTGCTTCGCGCGGTTGACCACCGCCCGATCTGCAACGGCAACACCGAGTCGTTTCGCCAGCTGTTCTCCCGCGGCTCGATCCTCGTGTGGCACTTCCGGTCCTTCGACTCCAAGCGTGGTCGCATCCTCGACTGGGCCGCAGACCCGTCCGCGCCGGCCGTCGTCCGCCTAGCCTCGCCGCGGGCTACCCGCCGCTGGCTCGCGTAGGATCAGCAGTCGCACCACCGCCCCTGGACGACGACCGAACGGCTGCAACAGCATGACCTCGCTCCAGGACCCCGCATCCGTGACCGGCGACCAGGGGCCCGGCATCGATCCCGACGATCTCGCGCTCTGTCTACGCGTGCTGGCTCAGGCCGAGAACCTGCCGTCCGAGCACCCTGACGCACTTGCCGTCCGCCGGGCCACGGGCAAGGTGTTCAAGACGGTCAAGGAGCACCGACGAGCACAGCGCCGCGAGGCAGTCCTCGCCGCGGACCGTGCTGTCACCGCGTCGACCGCCACCGGGTCCCCCGACCGCATCGACGACGAGACGCAGGGGATCCCGCTCGTGTCAGCCGTCGCAGGAGCCGTCGCCGGCACCCTGCTGCGAGCCCGAGCCTGCTACACCTGCAAGCAGCGCTACACGGTGGTCGACGCGTTCTACCACCAGCTCTGCCCGACGTGCGCGGCGCTCAACCACGGCCGCCGCGACGCCCGTACGGACCTCACCGGCCGCCGCGCGCTGCTGACCGGAGGCCGGGCCAAGATCGGCATGTACATCGCGCTGCGGTTGCTGCGCGACGGCGCCCACACCACGATCACGACCCGGTTCCCGACCGACGCCTCCCGGCGTTTCGCTGCGATGCCGGACAGTGCGGACTGGTCGCACCGGCTACGGATCGTCGGCATCGACCTGCGTGATCCCGGCCAGGTCGTGGCGCTCGCGGAGTCGGTGGCAGCGCGGGGTCCGCTCGACGTGCTCATCAACAACGCAGCGCAGACCGTGCGCCGGTCACCGGGCTGCTACGCCCCGCTCGTCGCGGCGGAGTCGGTGCCGCTGCCGATCGGTCCGCTGCCCGAGGTCAGCACCTTCGACCACTCCCGCGATGCCCACCCGGCGGTGGTGACGAGCTCGCTGCACCAGCACCGCGGCCCGCACGCGTTGTCGGCCGGGGCACTGACCAGGACCGCCCTGACCGCGGGATCCGCGTCACCCGCGCGGATCGCCGACGCCAGCGCCATCGACGCCGGTGGGCTGGTGCCCGATCCGCGCCCGATCAACAGCTGGACCCAGCGGGTGCACGAGGTCGACCTGATGGAACTGCTCGAGGTGCAGCTGTGCAACCAGACCGCACCCTTCATCCTGATCAGCCGGCTGCGACCGGCGATGGCGGCCTCGGCTGCGCACCGTACGTACGTGGTCAACGTGTCTGCGATGGAGGGACAGTTCAGCCGGGCGTACAAGGGCCCGGGTCATCCGCACACCAACATGTCCAAGGCCGCGCTCAACATGCTCACCCGTACCAGTGCCCGGGAGATGCTCACCGACGGAATCCTGATGACCGCGGTCGACACCGGGTGGATCACCGACGAGCGTCCGCACCCGACGAAGTTGCGGCTGGCCGAGGAGGGCTTTCACGCCCCGCTCGACCTGGTCGACGGCGCGGCACGTGTCTACGACCCGATCGTGCGCGGTGAGCTGGGGGAGGACCTGCACGGCTGCTTCCTCAAGAACTACGCGCCCGCGGCATGGTGAGCGTGCTGCTGCCATGACGGGATCCGAGACACCTTCCCCGGAGCGCATCGACCGCAACTGGGCAGAGCTGCTCCAAGAGCTCCGCGTCACTCAGACCGGTGTGCAGATCCTGACCGGCTTCCTGCTGACCATCCCGTTCAGCGCCCGTTTCGAGTCCCTCGACGAGATGCAGCGCACCGTCTACCTGTGCGTGCTCAGCGGGTCGATGCTCGCCACCGCTCTGCTCGTCGCCCCGGTCGTCTATCACCGGGTCCTGTTCCGTCAACGCCAGCGGGTCTGGCTGGTCGCCGCCGGCAACCGCTCGGCCAAGGCCGGCATGGTCGCCCTCGCCGCCACCGTGAGCGGGGTGACCTGGCTGGTGTTCGACGTGGTGGTCGGCCGGACCGCTGGCCTGCTGGCTCTGGGCGTCGCGTCCGTGGCGTTCGTGGTGCTGTGGTGGCGCGTCCCGCTGGTGCTGCGTCGTCGCTGATACGGATGCGCGGTCAGGTGTGCCTGGACAAGCGGGCGCGAGTCACCCCGTTCGCCGCGCATGCGGCTGGTGTCGTGGGGCACGAGAGCCTCTGCTTCGTCGAGCCAGGAGAGGCTGGCCTCGGCGTGCACAACCCCCCCGCGCCGTGAGGCGGCTGAAGTCCGCTCCGGGATGATCGGTGAGCTGGTCGACGATGGCCTGGAGGTCAGCCAGGTGGAGCCCTACCGCTTCGCGGTGGCTGCGGAGCACCGGCCCGAGGGCATCGGGTCGTGCGTGGCGGGCCATGAATCGGTGATCTCGAAGACACGCTTGTCCGGCGCGGACGTTTGAGGCACGTGCGTTCCGCCGATCAGGTCGAGCTCCTCGAGGCGAGCGAGCTCGCGGTACAACTGGCTGCGCGGGATCGGCCAGAAGTAGGCAATGCTCCGGTCGGCGCAAGCCCTTACGTCGTCAGCCCGTCCGCTTGGCGTACAGCGCCTCGACGTCGGCGGCAAAGTCGCGCATCACCACCGAACGCTTGACCTTGAGCGTGGGCGTGAGGTGCCCTGACTCCTCGGTGACGTCGACCGGCAGCACCCGGAACTTCTTGACCTGCTCGGCCGAAGACACCATCTCGTTGGCTGCATCGACGGCCCGACGCACCTCGGCCAACAGGTCGGCGTCCTGGGTCAGCTCGGCCACCGGCACCGACGGACGGCCCTGCTCCTGCAGCCACAGGGCCACCGACTCCGAGTCCAGCGTGATCAGCGCCGCGATCTGTGCGCGGCCGTCGCCGACCACAAGCGCCTGGCTGACCAGCACGTGCGAGCGGATCACGTCCTCCAGTGGCGCCGGTGAGACGTTCTTGCCCGCCGACGTGACCAGGATCTCCTTTGAGCGTCCGGTGATCGTGAAGTAGCCGTCGGCGTCGATGCTGCCGAGGTCGCCGGTGTGGAACCAGCCGTCGTCGTCGAGCACGTCGGCGCTGGCCTCGGGGTTACGCCAGTAGCCGGGGAACACGTGCCCCCCACGTACGAGCACCTCCCCGTCGTCGCCAGTACGCAGCTCGACGCCTGGCAGTGCGCGCCCGACGGTCCCGATCCGCGTGTGCAGCCGGGTGTTGACGGTGGTCGCGGCCGTGGTCTCGGTGAGGCCGTAGCCCTCCAGCACGGTGACGCCGATCCCGCGGAAGAAGTGCCCGAGCCGCGGACCCAGCGCTGCGCCACCGGAGACGCCCCAGCGCAGACGGCCACCGAAGGCCGCCCTGATCTTGGCGTACACGAGCCGGTCGAACACCGCACGCTTCGCGCTCAGCAGCGGGCCCGGACGTCCGGTCTCCAGCGCCCGGCTGTAGGCGATGGCCGTGTCGGTGGCCATCGTGAAGATGCGCTCCTTGCCGTTCGCCGTCGCCTTGCGTCTGGCCCCGTCGTAGATCCGCTCGAAGACGCGGGGCACTGCCAGCACGAACGTCGGCTGGTACGTCGGCAGATCCCGTGCCACGCGGGCGATGTCGGTGTGTCCGGTGCGCACCGCCGCGAGCAGCACAGCGACCTCGATCATGCGGCCGAAGACGTGCGCGAGAGGGAGGAACAGCAGTGTTGCTGCGTCCTCCTCCTCGAACAGCTCGGGCAGGAACTCGATGGCGGCCACGACCTCGGTGAGGAAGTTGCCGTGGGTGAGCTCGCAGCCCTTGGGACGCCCGGTGGTGCCGGAGGTGTAGATGATCGTGGCCAGGCTGTCCGGACCCAGTGTGGCCCGACGCGCATCCAACTCGGCCGGGTCCTGACCCCTTCCAGCGGCGATCAGGTCCGCCAGTGTGGACTCCTCACCGTCCAGCACCCAGTGGGCACGCAGGTCGGGAAGGTCGCCCAGCCCACGGAGCATGCTCGCGTGTGCCGGGCTCTCCACGATGGCAGCGACCGCCCCGGAGTCCCGAAGGACCCAGCGCAGCTGATCGGCCGCCGACGTCTCGTACACCGGCACCACGACGGCACCGGCCGCCCAGAGCGCTGCATCGACCAGGGTCCACTCGTACCGTGTCTTGGACATGAGGGCCACCCGGTCGCCGCACTGGATCCCGGACGCGAGGAATCCGCAGGCGACCTGCTGGACCTCCGCGGCGAACTCCGCCGCGGTGACCGGATGCCAGGTGTCACGCTCGCGCCGGTTGAGCACCACCCGGTCGGGAGTTCGTCGGGCGTTCGCCCCGATGATCTCGGCCAAGCTGGCGGGACGCCCCTCGCCCTCCCACCAGCGGTTTCGCGCACTCGCTTCTTGTGCAGTCACGGGCTGACTGTAGCGCCGTGGTGCTCAGACCTTGGCGCCCTCGTCGGTCGGGTCCACCGGCGACTGCCCGGTCGCCGGCGCGGTCGTGGCGGTGATGGTGCGTACGGCCTCCTCGACCCGCTTGCCGAGCTCGGCGTCGACATTGCCCCAGTACTCGAAAGCACGCTCCAGGACCGGCTCGCTCACGCCGTTGGACAGGTGACCGGCGATGTTGGCGACCAGGCGCTCGCGCGCCGGTTCGTCCATCACCTCACGCACCAGGGTGCCCGGCTGGACCCAGTCACTGTCCTGCGCGTGCTGCTCGTACGGGGCACGGAGCTGCTCGCCGCCACCGGACCAGCCAGCCGCGTCACCGAACCGCTCGGTGTCGGCGTGCGGACCACCGTAGGAGTTCGGTGCGTACACCGGCTGCTCGGGCGCGTTGTACGCGTAGCGCATGGCGCCGTCCTTGGAGTACGTGTTGACCACCGACTTCGGCGCGTTCACGGGCAGCTGCTGGTAGTTCGTGCCGACCCGGTAGCGCTGGGTGTCGGCGTAGCTGAACACTCGGCCGAGCAGCATCTTGTCGGGGCTCGGCGCGATGCCGGGCACCAGGTTCGACGGCGCGAAGGCGGCCTGCTCGATCTGCGCGAAGAAGTTCTCCGGGTTGCGGTTCAGCGTCATCGTGCCCACCTTGACCCGCGGGTAGTCCTCCTGCGGCCAGACCTTGGTCAGGTCGAAGGGATTGAACCGGTAGTGCTCCGCATCGGCGAACGGCATGATCTGCACCTCGAAGGACCAGCTCGGGAAGTTACCCTCCGCGATGGCGCCGAAGAGGTCCTGGCGGTGGTGGTCCGGGGACGTCCCCGCGAGTTCGTCGGCCTTGGCCTGGGTCAGGAACTCGATGCCCTGGTTGGTCTTGAAGTGGTACTTCACCCAGAAGCGCGCGCCGGCGGTGTTGATCCACTGGTACGTGTGCGAGCTGAAGCCGTCCATGTGCCTGAATGACTTGGGGATGCCCCGGTCGCCCATCAGCCAGGTCACCTGGTGAGCGCTCTCGGGGGACAGCGTCCAGAAGTCCCACTGCATGTCGTGGTCGCGCAGGCCGGAGTCCGGCATCCGCTTCTGCGAACGGATGAAGTCCTGGAACTTCATCGGGTCCTTGACGAAGAAGACCGGCGTGTTGTTGCCGACCATGTCGTAGTTGCCCTGCTCGGTATAGAACTTCAGCGCGAAGCCGCGCGGGTCGCGCCAGGTGTCCGGGCTGCCCTGCTCGCCGGCGACCGTGGAAAACCGTGCCAGCATCTCGGTCCTCCTGCCGGGCTGCAGGAGGTCGGCCTTGGTGTACGCGGAGACGTCGCCGGTGATCTCGAGCTCGCCGAACGCCCCGGCCCCCTTGGCGTGCACGACCCGCTCCGGGACGCGCTCACGGTTGAACTGCGCCATCTTCTCGATCAGGTAGTGGTCGTGCAGCAGGATTCCGCCGCCGGTGCCCTGGGTCAGGGAGTGCTCGTCGCTCCCGACTGGGATTCCTGCGTTCGTGGTCGTGTGATCAGCGGCGTTATGGGTCATGACATCTCCTTGTGATGGTCGAACGGGGCTACTGGGAGGGGTTGGCTTGAGTGGGGGTCGACCGGCAGGTAGGGCACAGGCCCCAGAAGACGACCTCTGCCTCGTCCACGGCGAAGCCGGCAGTGTCCGCGGGCGTCAATCCGACGGACCAAGCCCGCCTGCGTGCACACAGCGAGGACGTCGTACGAGCATCGAGCGGGGATCTGCTTCGGGGTTGGGTCACTCCCGCTCGGGGTCACCGCTGACCGGGGTGCTCGGCCCGTCCTGTGGTTCGACGGATTCCTGAAGGTTCTCGGTGGGGGCGAGCGATCCGTCGCCGAGCACCACCCGCTCGGTCTCGTCGCCGTCACCGTGCATCCGGGTCTCGTCGGGCAGGGCGTTGACAGCCATGACCGACGGGTCGACGTCGTCCACGGTCGGCCTGCGTGTGCCGTCGCTGGTCATGGTGCTCCTCGCTGGTGGGTGAGTAGGTCAAAGCCGGTTCAAGTTGTCGCGCAGGCCGCGTTCGGCCTCGTCGCCGAGCTTCTTCAACGGGATCGACATCAACGGGTCGGCCAGCCTGGCCGGACCTTTGAGGACGAACTGCGCGTGGTAGGTGACCGTCGTGGAGTCGGCGTCGGCTTCGAAGGTGATGGTGTCGGTGAGACTGACCGTCTTGTTCTCGCCGCGCAGACGCAGCAGACGCTCCGGCTCGACGTCGACCACGGTGTAGTCCACCTCGACCTCACGGCCCAGGAACTTCGAGATGTTGTGGTAGACGGTGCCCACCCCTCCGTCGCCGGACGAGCGGACCGTTTCGATGGTGCCCGGGTCCCAGTCGTTCGTGCTGCGGAAGTCCGAGAGATAGGCCCAGACCGTGGCCAATGGCCTGTCGACCGTGACGCTGCGCTCGATGCTTCGCACGCTGCTCCTTCGTTGCTGGTTTAGGTGAGGATGCTCACTCCGCCTGGACCGACGAGCAGGCCCGCGACGATGAGCAGAGCGCCCATGAGGATTGCGCCCCTGACCAAGGAGACGATGCCGGAGATGACAAGGATGACGGCGATGACCCAGAGAACTGTTTCCATGAGTGCAGATCCTTTCAGTGAACTGGTCCGAGACGTACCAGACATCCTGGTGCCGATCTCGAGATCGCGCAGTTCGGTTGACGAAATCCAGGACCCCACCGCCGAAGCGATGGGGTCCTGGATCTGATTCCGAGGAGCGCGAGGGCTCCGGCGGTCAGACGGGGCGGACGTTCTCCGCCTGCGGGCCCTTCTGGCCCTGCGTGACGTCGAACTCGACGCGCTGGTTGTCCTCGAGCGAGCGGTAGCCGTCGCTGGCGATCGCCGAGAAGTGGACGAAGACGTCGTCTCCGCCAC
>JACCXZ010000019.1 GCA_013696745.1 Nocardioidaceae bacterium
AAAGCGGCGTTCAGGTCCTCCGCCTCGACGCCGATCATGGGCTCGCGGTCGGGGACCTACCGATGCATCATCGTGATCCATTCGACCGGCTGCTCATTGCGCAGGCTCGTTCCGAGCAGCTGACGATCGTCACCGCCGACCGCCGCATCGCCGACTACGACGTGCCACTCATCGATGCAGGCTGAACTTCCGTCCGCTCGTGTGCACTATCCCAGCCGTTGGATCGTCCTGGGGGCGCTGGAGTAGCTGACCTTCGCATGCTGTTCGCGCGGTCCTCACCGCCGAAGGTGGCGGGATCGAGTTGGGTGAGCAGGTCGTAGTCATGCAGAATGCAGTCCGCGGCCGAGTTGAGGATCCTCTTGTGGTCACCTCGCTCTACTCCTGGTGCCTGTCTCCCTTGTGTTGCGGTCCCGGTGCGAGTCTTGCGTCGCGTTCGGCACCGAGGCCGGGGCTACGCGAGTCAGTCTGTGCTGTCGCCCAGGGACTCCAAGAGATTCCGCAGTGTGTCAGCGAGGGCGTCGCGCTGGGTACGCGTGAGCCCAGCGAGCAATCGGTTCTCGGTGTCGACGTGGTCGGGCAGGGCCTGGTCGATGAGCGCGCGGCCGTCGTCGGTGAGAGCCACGTGCACACCGCGCCCGTCAGATTCGCTGGGGGTGCGTGTCACCAGGCCGCGGGCCTGGAGGCGGTCGAGGCGCTGGGTGACGGCCCCCGAGGTGACCATGGACGACCGCATCAGCTCGACAGGGGTCAGGCGGTGCGGCGGTTCAGCACGGCGCAGCGTGGCGAGCACGTCGAACGACGCGGGGTCGAGCCCGTGCGCGCTGAACGTGCGGCGCAGCTCAACACCGATCAGCAGCGAGACCCTCGACAGGCGCCCGATCACCGCCATCGGTGACACATCCAGATCGGGGCGCTGGGCGGCCCATTGCTCCAGCACACTGTCCACGTGATCGGCCACCGCCACAGCCTATGCCTTAGCGGTGTGACAGTTTGGCTTAGTGCTAAGCAACACGTAGATTGGCTTAGTGCTAAGCAACCGAGTCGTGATCATCCTGGTGACTGCGCTGGCACCCATGATCTGGGGGACCAGTTACCTCGTCACCACCGAGCTGCTGCCGCCAGGCCGACCACTGCTGGCTGCAGTGCTGCGTGCCCTTCCGGCCGGCCTCCTGCTTGTGATGCTCACCCGTCGCCTACCGCAAGGGATGTGGTGGTGGCGCGCAGTGGTGCTTGGCGCCCTCAACATCGGGCTGTTCTTCGCGCTGCTGTTCCTCGCCGCCTACCGGCTGCCCGGCGGGGTCGCCGCGATCATCATCGCTCTGCAACCCCTCCTGGTCGCCGGTCTCGCCTCGGGTCTGCTCGGTGAGCGCCTGACCCTGCGCACCACGATCGCCGGCGCTGTCGGCGTGGCCGGCGTCAGCCTGCTCGTGCTCCGAGCCGACGCGCAGCTGGATGGCGTCGGTGTCGCTGCCGCACTCGGCGCCGCGGTCGCCATGGCCACCGGGGTCGTCCTCAGCAAGCGGTGGCCCGCACCCGCGCCGCTGCTCGCGACCACCGGCTGGCAACTCGTCGCCGGCGGCCTGGTGGTGCTCCCGGCCGCCCTGCTCGTCGAAGGAGCACCACCCCCGACGCTGAGCACCGAGAACCTGGTCGGCTACGGCTACCTCACGATCATCGGCGCCGCCCTCACCTATCCCCTCTGGTTCCGGGGCATCCGCGCGCTGTCCCCCACCCACGTCACCTTCCTCGGCCTGCTCAGCCCCCTGGTTGCCACCGCACTGGGCTGGCTCGCGCTCGACCAGGAGCTCACCGCAGTGCAGGCCTTGGGCGGACTCGTCGTCCTCGCCGCCATCGCAGTGGCACAGACGCGGCCCCCTTCACACGCGCGACTACCTCGGGGGCAGCCCGGACCCTCCGTCCGGCGTGCCTCATCGACGCACTGATCCGAGTGCACCAACTGATCCAACAGGAGCTGAGAGTCATGCGCATCACCGTGTTCGGAGCCGCCGGAAACGTGGGAAGCCGAGTAGTGGCCGAGGCAGTGTCTCGTGCTCACGAGGTCACCGCCGTGGTCCGCGATCCGGCCCGTCTCCACGAACTGCACGCCGCTGCCGATCCCCGTGCTGGCGACGCCGGAAACGTCGAGGATGTGACCGTGCTGAGTGCCGGCCACGACGTCGTGATCAGTGCGACTCGCCCCGCGCCCGGCCGTGAGAGTGAGCTCGTCACGACCACCCAGGCGCTGCTGGCCGGGCTCACCCGCACCGGTGTTCGGCTGTTGGTCGTCGGCGGCGCCGGCAGCCTGACCGTGCCCGGCACTGGCGGTGTCACCGTGATCGACCACCCGCACTTCCAGCCCGGCCCCAGCTTCCGCGACCTCGCGCTGGCATGCACCGCCCAGCTCGAGGCGTGCCGCGCCGACGCCGTGGTGGACTGGGGCTATCTGAGCCCGGCCGCGGTGCTGGAGCCAGGAGAGCGGACTGGCAACTACCGGCTGGGCACCGACGAGCTGCTCGTCGACCTCGCGGGCATCTCGAGGATCTCGATGGAGGACCTCGCGGTCGTGCTGCTGGATGAAGCCGAGCGGCCCAAGCACCACCGGACCAGGTTCACAGCCGGGTACTGACTATGATCGCGACAGCTCGCTGGGGTGCTCGCGGCCCCGTAGTAGCGTTCGGCTGCGCGGACGGCTGTCACGAGATGGCTTCGATGATGCGTAGGTCGCGTTCGGCTCCCTCACCGAGGGCGCGCAGCGCCTCTTGATAGCCCTGGCTTTCGTATGCCGCGACTGCCTGCTCGACGCTGTCGAACTCGATGATGACGGTGCGCTCCCGGACTCCGGCTTCGAACACCCGGGCTGGCACCCCGCGAGCGAGGAAGCGGCCCCCAGATGCCCGCATGGCGGGTCCGGCGAGGTCGATGTACGCGGCCAGGCTCGTCGGGTCGCTCACCGAACGGAACGTGTTCACCCAGTACGCCTTGGTCATCTCCACAGCATCTCCCCCGGCTTGGGCGGCCGCACGACGGGGTGTCGGTGCGACTCGTCAGCGGAAGTCTGCCGCGTGGTCGATGGCCCAGTCGCGGAAGCTCCGCGCGGGTGAGCCGGTGATCTCGACAGCGCTGATCCTCCTGCCGCTGTTCGCGGGATTCCTCCGCGAGTACATCGTGCTGCTCAGCTCGCTCACCGCCTACGGCGTGGGCGGTGGAGGCTTTGCCGCTGGCATCGATGCCAGTCCGAGGGCGGCGAGGAGGAGCAGTCCGGCGACGAGCGGGATGTAGGTGACGCCCCACAGGCTGAGGACGATGCCGCCGAGTGCGGCCGCGACGCCGGTGCCGAGGTAGAGCCCGGAGATGTTGAGCGCGAGAGCGGTCATCGCCGCATCGGGGGCGGCGGTGAGGATGCTGGCTTGCATGGGTGGGTTGAGTGCCCAGGCGAACAGTGACCACAGTGCCACCAGGACCGCGAAGATGAGTGCGCTGCGGGTCCCGGTGAACGCGAACGCCGCCAGTGCGAGTAGGGCGACACCGTGGCCGCCGATGACGACGAGCCGCGCGGGCCGGGGTCCCCAGACGTCGGTGACGCGGCCACCGAGGAAGACTGCGCCGACGCCGACGACGCCGACCAGCAACAGCACCAGGCCGCGCAGCTGGTAGCTCCCGCCGGCGAACTCGGTGGTGATCGGGCCCAGGTAGCTGTAGAACATCAAGCCACCGCTGCCGCACAGGAAGATCGTTCCGACCAGGCGGGCGACTGGGCGGCTGCGCAGCGGCGCCAACCGCTCGGCGAGCGGGGCGGGCTGGCTGCCGGGGATCTGTGGTGCGATGGCGCCCAGGAGCACCGCTACGGCGACGCCGACCGCGGCGAGCAGCCAGAAGGTCGACCGCCAGCCGTAGGCGCCGCCCAAGAAGGTTCCAATCGGGACGCCGGTGAACAGCGCGACGGTCAGTCCGGCCGTGACGACCGAGAGGTAACGCCCCTGTTTGCCTTCGGGGGCGGCGCCGGCCGCCATGGCGAACGATGCTGCGGCCACCAGCGCCGCCGCGAGTGCTGCCAACACCCGCGCGCACATCAGCCACCAGTAACCCGGTGCCAACGCGGCGGCGGCGTTGGCCACGGCGAACACCACCAGCGCGGCCACGAGCACGGCGCGCCGGGGCAACTGGTCGGTGAGCAGCGCCAGCAGCGGGGCACCGAGGGCGAAGCACACGGCGAACACCGTGATCAGCTGCCCGGTGGCCGCGGCGGACACGGCAAGGTCGGCGCTGATATCGGGCAGCACCCCGGCGATGACGAACTCGTCGGTGCCGTTGGCCATCATGGCCATGAACAAGCCCGCCAACCACCACGCTGGTCGGCGGGGTTCCTGAGCAGCGACGGGCGCCATCTCTTCCTCCTTGTTCGACGTTCGTAGTACGTCGAACAAGGTACACGGCATACTGGTGACCGTGAAGACCGCACAGCATCCCGACACCGCCGACCTGACGTTGACCAGCGTGCTGGCGGCCCTGGCCGACCCCATCCGGATGCACCTGGTTCAGACCTTGGCCGACGGACGGGAGAAGGCCTGGAGCGAACTGAGCGCACCGGTGGCGAAGTCGACCCTGAGCCACCACCTCAAGGTGTTGCGCAGCGCCGGCGTCACCCGCACCCGCCAGGAAGGCACCCGGTGCTTCGTGCGACTCCGCTCAGACGACCTCGACGAGCGTTTCCCCGGAGTCCTCCCCAGCGTCCTTGCCGCAGCCACGCACGTGGCGGGACCTCGGCAAGGGTGAGGTTCTCGTCGATGGTCAGGACGAGGGCGTGCGCGGGAGTGTGAGGGCGAGGAACAGCCCGACCGCGGCGAAGATGGAGCAGGTCGCGAAGCCGGCTTGGAAGCCTCCGGTCAGCGCTTCCAGCCGGTCTGCTCCGTTCGTGTAGGTCGGACGATGGTGACGATGGTGACGATGGCGGCGCCGAGTGCTCCGCCGACCTGGCATGCGGCGGTGTTGGTGCCCGAGGAACAGGTCACCGAAACAGCTGCCGTCGGCCGAGATCTGGGTCAGCAGGAGCGACCCGATGCCGAGCAGGAGCGTGCTGGCGGTCGCGACGGTTCGGACACCGATCTTGCCGAGCGCCGACTGAGCGGCGTAGGAGCCGACGACGTCGGTGAACAGCGTCCTGCAACACGCCCGCAAGGGCGTCGAGAACCGAATCCCCGAGCGGAGCCAGCACACCACGCTGCGGTTCCTCGGCGACGACCGACTGCGACGCATCGTGGAGCGCTACATGCGTGCGCCGACTCGACCAACGGCTCACCACGAGCCTCCCCGTCGGATGCAGGCCCGTGGTCGACCGGGAGCACCCGCCTGGAGCGGCCTCGATGGCACTGAAGCTGGCGTTGGTCGCGATCCAGTACAGCCAGGTGCGCCCTCGAAACCGGCCAACCCACGCCCAGCACGCAGCAGCACCTCCTGCAGCACGTCCTCGGCATCGTGCACCGAACCAGGCTCCGAACTGTTCTGCGATGATCCACTCAGGCTGGTTCGGACCGCCGCGCGGCCGCGAACTCATCGTCTCAGTCGAAGAAGTGAGCTGCCGCGCGTCGCCGGCGGTCGACGGTGACGTCGAAGACGTCGGGCCTGCTGTAGTGACCGGTGGGGTCGAAGTTCTGTCGTTCGGCGCGCACCGCCCCGAGATCGATGTCGGCCACGACGAGTCGCTCCGCGCCAATGACCGGCTCCGCGACCCAGCTGCCATCCGGGGCGACCACCGCAGAGCCGCCGGTGCAGTAGTCCTGCCTTCCCGACTCCTCGAGCGCGGCCCGCAACGGGAAGTCGCTGGGCACGTCGGCCAGTGACATCAGACCGCAGGCGGCCAGCGACCACACCCGCCCCTCGAGCGCCACGAAACGCGTGATGTCCCCAGTGTTGCGGGGGTTCCCCGGCCACACGCTGACGTGGAGGTCCTCGCCGCTGGCGTACAGCGCGTGCCGGGCCTGCGGCATCCAGTTCTCCCAGCAGTTGAGTCCGCCGACCCGCGCGGCACCGACCTGGTGGGTGCGCAGACCGTGCCCGTCGCCGATCCCCCACACGAGTCTCTCCTCGTAGGTCGGCATCAGCTTTCGGTGCACGCTGACGACGCCCGCCGATGGATCGATCGCCACCAGAGTGCAGAACACGGTCCCGCTGGCCGGCCCACTGCCTCGTTCCGTGACGCCGAGGTAGACGAAGATGCCCAGATCGCGAGCGGCCTCCACGACAGTTGAGATCTCGGGCCCGTCCATGACGACGGCAGCGTCGAGGTAGGCGGCGTACGCCTGCTTCTGCGCCGGGTCGTCGAAGCGGGCGCCACCGGTCAGCTCCAGCCAGACTGGGTAACCGGACAAGAACGACTCGCCGAACGCGACGAGGTCGACCTGCTGCGCTGCTGCGTCCTCGAGCCACGCCACAACCTTCTTCGTGGTTGCCGTGGGGTCGAGCCACACTGGGCGCGCTTGTGCGGCGGCGATGCGCACACGGTCCTCCTGCAGCTCGACGCGTCGGCAGACCCCTCACGGGTCGCACCCACCGTACGGCTACCGCGGATCATCACCACGGTCGTCAGGATCTTCGTCCTCGTCTGGACGTCTGCGCCGCGACTGGAGACCACCCAGGTGGCTGTCCCATAGGTCACGCTGGCGCTGGTTGAGCTCACGCAGGCTGCGCCCACCCCGGGCGACGTTGGCGATCCAGTCGCGCCACGTCCAACGCCACCAGGGTCTGCGCTCGGCCCTCGGGGTTGCACTGCGGCCGAGGGCGGCGAAGACGCCGACGGTCAGTACGCAGAAGATGAGGGTGGCGACCATGGTCACGCAGCCGAACGTTCTGGGGTGTGGCGTGCTTCGCGGTGGATCGCGACGCCGACGATGACCAGAGCCACTCCCAGCACTTCGCTCGCAGCCGGGACCTGCGTCAGCACGATGACGCCGATGATGGTGGCGGTTGCTGGCCACAGGGCGACCATCAAGGAGTAGGTGGCGCGGGCGAGCCGGGCCATCGCGAGCTGGTCGCACACGTAGGGGATGACCGAGGACGAGATCCCGACACCGATGGCAGCCGCCATCGCGACGGGGTCGGTGAGGGCCGGGGCGGCTTGCCACGCGAGGGGCAGCGCGATCACGGCCGCGATGAGCATGGACAGGGCCAGCCCGTCGATTCCCTTGACCTGGCCGCTGCTCGCCACTCGGTGGCCGAGGACTATGTAGAGCGCGAACAGCAGCGCGTTCGCGGCCGCGAACGCGACACCCTTCGGCTCGATGACGAGGCGGACGTCGGTCACCAGGTACACCCCGGCGACGGCGAGCACCAGGGCAATGACGTTGCGTCGGGTGCGGGCCGCGACGGCAGCCAGCGCGATCACCGGCAGGAACTCGATCGCGGCTACGGTGCCCAACGGGAGCCGGTCGATAGCCAGGTAGAAGCAGCTGTTCATCACCGCGAGCGTGCCACCCCACGCCAGCAACAGCTGCTTGGTGCCGCTGTCCATGTGCCGCCAGGTCCGCCAGGGTCGGCGCCACAGCGCGAAGATCACCGCTGCTGAGGCGATCCGGAGCCATGCCACGCCGAGAACCTCGACGCGGACGAACAGCAGGACGGCGAACGCCGGTCCGAGGTAGTGGAAGATCGCGCTGACCACGAAGTAGGCGTGTGGCGGCACCCGCGCCGCCAGCCCGGTGGCTGCAACGTCAGGTGTCGGCACTGTGCTGTCCGCTGCCATACCTCTATGGTGATAAATGTTCTGCCAATACACCATGAACAAGGGAAGGTATCGTCGCGAAGATGGTCACTGATCGAAGGCCGATGCGCGCTCAGGCCTTAGAGCACGAAGATCCACCTCTGGATGCGGTGAACCGTCGCATCCTCGCCGTCCTGAGCGAGAACCCCAGGCTCACTGTCTCCGGGCTGGCGCGACGAGTCGGCATGTCGGCACCCGCGGTCCGTGAACGCGTCAACCGGCTCGAGGAGTCCGGGACCATCCGCGGCTACCGCCTCGACATCGACCCCGCTGCCATCGGCCTCCCCATCGCCGCGTGGGTCCGAATCCGGCCGGGGCCCGGACAGCTCCCGAAGATCGCCGACCTCGCCGCGAACACACCTGAGGTCAGCGAATGCCACCGCATCTCGGGAGAAGACTGCTTCCTGCTCAAGGTCCACGTGCCGGCCATCCAAGCCCTCGAGGAGATACTCGACCGCTTCCTCATCCACGGCCAGACCACCAGCTCCTTCATCGTCTCCACCCCGGTACGACCACGACCGGTCGTGGGAAGCGACTGGTAGCGCGTTCCCCCCATGGAGGCCACGCCCGAAAGAGCACTCGGCGCAAGCCTCGCAATCCGTGCGGAATCTCGGTCACGGCAGGCCTCTGGTGTCGCGGTGATTGTCAGTCCCTGTCCGTAGCGTTTGTCCCATGATCGAACGGCTCGCAGCGTCCTTGGCCTCGGGGTTGGCTTCACCGCCGACCGAGGAGCTCACGCCTGCGCAGCTGATCAACCGGATCACCGCCCGGGAGCAGATGCAACGCACCCTGTGCGCAGCCCGGCAGGCCGACCTGGCCGCGTTCGAGACCGCCCGTCACGCCGCGGATCGGCGCAGCGAGGTCGGGCGACGTCTGACCGGACGCACCGTGGGGCACCGAGATCGGCCTCGCGTTGGGGATCTCCCCCACTGCCGGCGCGTCTCGGTGTCCTTCGCGCGCACCTTGACCGCTGACCATCCGGCGCTGCACGCACTGGCGTTGGCCGGGCAGATCTCCGAGTGGGCGCTACGCACCATCACCTGCGTGCTGGACACCGAGCAGCAAGCCGCGGTGGCTGCGCAACTCGCCGACGACATCACCGACCGCGCCACCCACGGCCGCCGCCAGTGCACCCCCTACGAGCTCGGGCAGGCCGCCCGCCGCTCGGGTGCTGGCCGCCGACCCCGAAGCGGCCACCAAACGCTGCCAACAAGCACGTGCGGACCGGCGGGTCACCATCAGCGACAAGCACGACGGGGTGGCCAGCCTGTGGGCCACCGGACCCGCCGAGGACACCATGGCCATGTACGAAACCCTGGATGGCACCGCCCGAGCCCGCCGCGACGACGGCGACGAACGCTGCCTGGGTGACCTGATGTTCCTCACCCTGGTCGAATCCGTCCTCGGCGTCCCCGCACCCGGACCAGATGACACCGCTGGCAACACCGGCGGCGACACGGCTGCCGGGGCGACGCCCGCGGCCTGCGGTGGCGGTGGTGTAGGTGTTGGTGGACTGTCCCAGCACGACCTGGACCCCTACGACGACGCCCTGGACACCTACCCCACCGACCAGCCACCCCCGCCCACCACACCGGCTAGAGCACGGGTTCGTCGTCGGTCGCCGGTGACCGTAGAGGCCCAGATCGTGATCGGCGCCGGCACCCTGCTCGGCCTGGACGACGCACCGGTGCTGCTACGCGGCTACGGCGCGATCCCCGCCGAGATCGCCCGCCAGATCGCCGATGGCGGCGGCGGCGCTGGTGGCGAGGTCAGCGAGTCGACCCGGCTGATGCTGCGCCGGCTGATCTGCGACCCCCTGGACGGACGACTGCTGGCGATGGAGTCCACCACCCGCTGCTACCTGGGCGGCCTGCGTGAGTTCGCCATCTACCGCGACCAGAACTGTCGGCTCTCCGGCGGCCGCATCCGCCACATCGACCACATCCTCGCCGTGGCCGACGATGGACCGACCACCGCCGCCAACGCACAGGGTCTGACCCTCAACTCCCACGTCCTCAAAGACCACCCCGGGCATCCACGTCACCGCCGCCGCCATTGCCGACCAGCAGCCCGACGACCCCGTCGACGACCCAGTCGACGGCGATGTCACGGACGATGTGACCGGCGCCGGCTCGGCAGCCGAGCTGCGCCCGGCCGAACTGCGCGCGAACTCGCCCGATGCCATCTGGACGATGCCCACCGGTCACTCCTACCGGTGCCCCCCACCACCAGCACTCGGCCACGGCACCAGACCCTGCGACGTCGCCGTGCCACCCCCACGACCCCCGCCGCTGGCCGACACCGACCTGCACGCCACCGCGACCCGCATCATCGCCCAAGCACGCGCCCGACGACGCCGCTCGGCCAAACGTGACCGACATCGCATCCGCAGACTGAACCGCCTCGCCGCACGCGACCACGAGCGAGCCAGGCGCCGAGCACTCATCCGCGCCTACAAGCGCGGCACTATGGACGCCCACACGGTCGGCCGAACCGTAGCGGAACTCGCAACCCCCGAAGGCACAGGACAGTGACCACAGGACCGGCGTCTCGTCAGCATGCGACGTGCCCTCGTGGCACGCCGACCAGTTTCAGGCGCACGGGAACCACTGAGCTGCGGCGGTGGCCTGCGCCCTCTGCTCGGTGAATCGCCGTCGTACCTCGGTGATCGCGTCTTGCAGGGGGAAGATGTCGCGGGTGACGAGCTGGTCGTCGTGGTCGGCGCTGACCGGGTGCCAGTAGACCCCGTCTGCGGTGACGGTGACCTCGGGGATCAGCGACTCGAGAGTCAGCTCGATGCCATTGTCGGCCGCGCCACGGTGGGCGAGCGCGCGGATGACCTGGTCCTCGCGAGCAATGCCGAGTGAGTCGAGGAAGGTGTGGAACGCGGCCAGCTCGTGGGTCTGCTCGTACGGCAACGTCGCGGCTACGCGCACCCGGAAGCCCTCGTCGTGGGCGGTGCGGATTCCGGCGACGGCGCGTTCCCAGGACCCGCGGCCGCGGTGTCCATCGTGCTGCTCGGGGGTGGCGGAGTCGAGGCTGATCTGCAGCGCCAGCTGCGTGCGGTCCATCTGACGCAGAGCCTCCAGTCTGCGACCGCGAAAGAGCATCCCGTTCGTCAGTAAGGTCGTTGGTAGCTCAGCGGTGCACACGGTGACGAGCTCGTCGATGTCGGGGAGGAGGAACGGTTCCCCGCCGGTGAGGATGAGCTCCGAGACGCCGGCGGCCAGGGCTTCGGTGGCCAGCCGACGGACCCGATCGAGGCCGAGTGCCCTGCGTGCGGACTGGGGTGAGGAGCGCACGCAGCAGTAATCACAGGCCAGGTTGCAGTCGAAGTTCGTGTACATCCAGAGGCGGGTCCCCGGCACCAGGTCGGGCGCCAGCTCAGCGAGCGGATCGGGGCTACGTCCCCTACGGACGACGGCACGGCTGCCCCGCACCTCGACGAGCTCGTTCCCGCTACGGGCACACCACGCGGCGACCGTGGCAGCGAGCTCCTCCGGGTCGCCCTCGCCCAGCGGGACCGAGACGGTGCCGTGCCTCGCCACCGTGCCCACCCGCTCGACTAGGTCCAGAACCAGCCCGTGGCTCACCATCTGGCCGAGATCCCCTGCTCCTTCACTGCCTCGACCAGTGAGGCGTAGCCGTCGAGTTTCGGCGACACCCACCGCCGCAGCCCCTCCATCTCCAGGATCGGACGGTGCTCGGGGTTGTCCCAGTCCATGGCCAGCAGGCGTTCGAGCCAGGGTCCGGTGCGCTCCTCCGGCACCCGCGGCAGCGCGGTGAAATTGCAGTGGCTGTAGGTCGGCGACTCCCAGAAGGCTTCGAAAGCGCCCGGCATCAGCTCTTCCCGACCGATGGCCTCCCAGGTGTTGATGCCGATCGCGGCCGCGTCGGCGCGCTCGTCCAGGACGGCGCGCAGGGCGTCCAGCTCGCTGCGGCCGGTGTCACCGTGCTTGCCCACGTCGCTGTCGATCCGTAGCAGCTCCACCTCGTCGGCGCCCGGGCCGTTGCGATCCAAAAAGTGCACGGGCAGGATGGCCGCCTGGGCGGAATCCTTGGATCCCAGCGCCAACCGCCTGCCCTTCAGGCCATCCAGACCGCCGAGGTTGCTGCCGGTGCGGGCGACGAAGACTGTTCGGAAGACAGTGTCGGTGTCGCGCATGGCCAGGGCGCGGCAGGCGCCGTCGGTCTGGGCCACTGTACGGACCCAGGCCAGGTTGGTGTTCCAGGCCAGGTCGATAGTGCCGTCGATCAGCGAGTCGACCTGCCGGCCGTAGTTGGAGAACAGGACGAAGTCCATCTCCGACGCGCTGCCGGCGAAGTAGTCGCGGATGCCCTCCCAGATGGTGACGACATTGGGTGTGTAGGCGACGGCACCCACGATCAGCGGCTTGCTCACCTCGGTCTCCTTCGGGTCAGAACACCGGTTGGCCGGTGATCGCCTTGCCGTAGAAGTCATACAGGACATCCGCGGTCGGGGCCATCACCGCACCGGCTCGGGCGTCGCGGAAGAATCGGTCGACCTGGAGGTGCTCGGAGAATGCGGCCCCCCCGCAGACGCGCATCGCTGCGTCGGTGATGCGAAGTGCCGCGTCGTTGGCGGCAGCCTTGACACCGAGTACGTGCAGCATGGTGTCCTCGACCGGCTGGGCCAGACGTCCGGCGGAGCGTTCGACGTAGGACCGGGTGCATCCCAGGTCGATCGACATCTTCGCCAGCTGGGCGCGGATGGTGGGAAGGGCGGACAGGCTCTGATCCAGATGCTCCAGCCTGGCGGCGGAGGTGTGACGGACGGCGGCGTCGACGGCCGCCTCGCACAGTCCGATCGACACGGCCGCGTTGCCGAGGTTGAACCACGGCATCACGGTCTGCAACATCAGGTCGAACCCGCCGCCGGCCACCCCGATACGGTGGTCCGCTGGCACCTCGACGTCGAAGTTCATCGGGTTGGAGGCATTGCCACGCAGCCCAAGTCCGCGCCAGTCTCCCGAGACCGTGGCCCCGACCGTGTCCGCGGGGATCGCGAAGAGGTCCACCGTGTCAGCGTCCGCGTTCAGCGTCGAGGTCACGTACACGTCGGCGTGACCCGCGCTGGTCACCCAGCTCTTGCGAGCGTCCAGTCGGACACCGGCACCGTTGCTCCTCGACTTGGACACCGGCGCCCAGAAGTGCGAACGCGAACCGGCCTCGGAGAACGCCAGCGATGCCAACGCGTCCCCGTTGGCGAGAGCAGGCACCAGGTCGGGAAGCCCAGGAGGTGCCGCCGCCGCAACCGTCATCGAGGCGCTCATGTGCATCAGGTAGATCATTGCGGTCGAACCGCATGCAGCGGCCAGGGAACTGACCACGTCAACGAGTTCGTGCGGGCCCGCGCCCAACCCGCCGACCTCGTCCGGCAACGTGAGGCCCAACAGTCCCGAGCTCCTCAACGCGGAGACCGACGCCACCGGAAAGGTCGCCTCTGCATCGACTTGAGGGGCGGACTCCCGCGCAACGGTCAGTACCGGTTCAAGCCTGTCATGCAGTTCCATACCATGTCCTTTCCACGCTCGACGATCGATTGAGCAGGCTCGCGGTCGCGCCACTGACCACGGCGGCGCAGAGGAAGAACGCGGCAGAGGTGTTGGAGCCGCCGAGCCAGACATCGGCGGCTCGCGGTGAGGAGTCCACGGCGGGGCGCACGAAACCGGAGAGCGCCACCCCGAGAGCCGTTCATCCGGCTAAGTCTCCCTTGCGCGAGGACGGCTGTCTACTCAGCGAAGCGCTCGCGAACCGACGCTCGAGCTCGGCGACCCGGCTCTCCAGGGCGGCGGCGGCGCGACGGCTGGCCTCGTGCGACCAGTACGCGCGCTGCAGCAGCGCAATAGCGCCTACGCCGTTCGCTGCCCGTACGGCGGGCGGCAGCTGCAGCTTGCGTAGCCGGCGGTCCATCCGTGCCGCGGCGTCGGCGTCGTCGAGAGTGTGCTCGAGGCCGTGCACGCGCAGGTAGTCGGTGAAGCGGGCGTATCGGGCGGCATGCCCGGCATGCAGCTCGGCGTAGCTCGACTCCGCGAGCAGGTCACCCGCATCGGCGCCCGCGGGCAGCTGGTCCACGCGGGTGTGCGGGATGTCGAAGTACTCCGCGAGCTCACGGGTACGCGAGTCGTGCGCGATGACGTGCGCGGGCGTCCCGGCGAGCAGTGCGGTGATGTTGCCGTGGATCCTGGTGCCGAAGCAGAAGTCGACGTGGCGCAGTTCCTCGATCCAGGTGCTCGCGTCGACGAACATCCGCGCCCTGTCCTCGGCGAACAGCGGGTGGTCCAGCGTCCTGGGGTAGTCCTCGTCGAGGTTGCGTACCGGGACTCCCCAGAGCATGAGGCGTAGGTCGAAGTTTCCCTGGGCGACGTACCCGAGCTCGGGGTAGCGCTCGAGATGGTGCTCCACCAGCCCCGGCAGCCGCACACCTGGCGTGAGGTTGAGCGCGACCCGTGACCCCGCGTCCAGCGGCCCGGTGTCCCGGGTGGCCGGTAGCCGGGATCCGGCCATGAACATCGACGGGCAGCCGATGACGTCGACCGCGTCGAAGCCGAGGTTGCGGAGGTACGAGGCGCTGAACTCACCACGCACCCCGATGGTCGGTGACCTGTCCAGCACGGCAGCGATGAACGCCTTGGCCGCGTCGTTCACCCGACGCAAAGGCCGGAAGCTGTAGTCCAGGTCGGACTGCGCACCGATGCCGAGAACCGTAACCGGGATCCGGAGCCCGCGGATGAACTCGGTGAAGCGCTCGAGCGTCGGCAGGTAGCTGTCCCGGAAGGCGTTGGCGAACGGGAGCACGACCGCGTCGAACTCCGCGTTCACCCGGTCGACCTCGCCGAACAGGTCCTTGAAGTTCGACACGGTCACCTCGGTGCCCGTGCGCGACAGCGCCCGGAAGGCGGCCTCACTGAACACGAGGTTGCCGGAGTTCTTGCCCAGGATGTCCGCGTCCAGCACCGCTTCGGGGAGCATCCGGCGCAGCGGGTGCTTGTACCCGCGCATCAGGATCCTCATGGCGCGCCGCTCTGTCGCCGGCCACGTCCGCGGCGGGCCACCGGTGGTTTGCGGGACAGCGCATGCGCGTCGGCGAACATCAGGTCGTAGTCGACGCGCAGCTCATCGAGCGCCTTCTGCACCTGAGCATCGCGAGCGTCACTCGTGGCCAGCGTGCCCAGCTGTCGCCAGACCTCCTCGGCGATGTCGCGCAGCTGCTCGGGCACCTCGACGTCGGCCCAGTCCGCGTCATGCCGGCGCAGCGCAGGGTCGACGAAGTCGTCCACGGCGTGCGGCCCGCTCCAGTCGAGTTCCGCGGCGCAGGTGAGGCCGAGCCGCTCGTGTACGCCGTGCAGGGTGGATCGCCAGTCGGCCAGCAGGTCGGCGTAGCGGACGAACGCCCGCGGGTGATCGCGGTGGCGTTGCTCGCTGGCGAGGTTGACGTTCACCCAGCCGGCGACGCGGGTGATGGTGCCGGCACGACGGGCGGCCAGGGACTCGTCCTTACGGTAGTGCGTCTGCCGGCTGCCTGACACCTCCGCCGGGTGGCGCAGCATGGTCAGGAAGCGCGCGGAGTGCCCGGCCTCGAGCGCAGCCTGCTGCCACATCTCCTGGAACCAGCTGGTCCGGGGGTCCTTGACGATCAGCTCGTCACCCGCCGCGTCCAGACCGGTCAACCAGTCCGCCAGACGGTGGCGGTGCGTCGTACGGCTGCCCACCCGCTCGGCCTGGACCACCGCCTGCGGGCGGGGGTCGCTGACACCGATCTCAGCCTCGTGGATCAGCTCGGAGTGGAAGTCCACGACCCACCGGGGCTCGAAGAAGCCACGCGGGTTGCTCGGATCGGCCTCCACCTCGGGCTGGGGGACCCGCATCCCGAGGGCCTGCAACGCGCCGGCCACGCTGCTGGTCCCGCTGCGGCCGGCCCCCACGACGACCACAAGTGCCGGCTGTGCGGCTGGTGTGCCCACGCGTACCCTCCGGAAGTCGAGCCGTCACTGTACCGACGGGCGCCCGGCCGTCCGTGACACCATGCTGCCGTGAGCGAGACCCCGGCCACCGAGCGCGCCGCGGACCTGCGCGCCGTCACCGTCGGCATCGGCGACGGGGCAGCCGGGTTCGGTCACGAGCGGGGCGGCGGCGTCGACCTCGCGACGCAGGACATGGTGCTCAACATCGGCCCCCAGCACCCGGCCACGCACGGCGTACTGCGACTGCGGCTCACGCTGGACGGCGAGCGCATCGTGACGTGCGAGCCGATCGTCGGTTACATGCACCGCGGGGTCGAGAAGCTGTTCGAGGTCCGCGACTACCGTCAGATCATCGTGCTCGCCAACCGGCACGACTGGCTGAGCGCGTTCGGCAACGAGCTCGGCGTGGTGATGGCCGTCGAGCGGATGCTGGGCATGGAGGTGCCGGTCCGCGCGATCTGGATCCGCACCCTGCTGGCCGAGCTGAACCGGGTGCTCAACCACCTGATGTTCATGGGGTCGTACCCGATCGAGCTGGGCGCCATCACGCCCATCTTCTACGCCTTCCGCGAGCGGGAAACGATCCAGCAGGTGATGGAGGAGGTCTCCGGCGGGCGGATGCACTACATGTTCAACAGGGTCGGTGGCCTGAAGGAGGACCTGCCCGCCGGGTGGCTCGGGCGCACCTCGGCGGCCGTGGCCGCAGTCCGGTCGCGACTGCCGCAGATCGAGGACCTCGTGTTCGGCAACGAGATCTTTCGTGCCCGTACGGTCGGCGTCGGCGTGCTCTCGCCGGAGCTGATCCACGCGTACGGCGTCTCCGGGCCTATCGCGCGGGCCAGTGGCGTCGATCTCGACCTGCGGCGCGACGACCCCTACCTGGCGTACCAGGAGCTGCTCGACGACGGCGTCCTGCGCATCGTCACCCGCAGCGCCGGCGACTGCTTCGCCCGCTTCGACGTGTTGCTGGAACAGGTCAAAGTCTCGCTGGACGTCGCCGACGCCTGCCTGACGCGGCTGCACGAGCTGCCCCAGGGGCCGGTGAACGTACGACTGCCCAAGATCCTGAAGGCCCCCGAAGGTTCGACGTACGCCTGGACCGAGAACCCGCTGGGGATCAACGGCTACTACCTGGTGTCGCGGGGGGAGAAGACCCCGTGGCGGCTCAAGCTGCGCACCGCGTCGTTCAACAACATCTCGGTGCTGCCGCAGCTGCTCGAGGGCCGTGTGGTCGCGGACATGGTGGCCATCCTGGGCTCGATGTTCTTCGTGGTCGGCGACGTCGACAAGTAGGCGGTGCGGCGCTGCTGCCCGACCCCGCCCAGATCCGAGTCGATGGTCATCCGTGGTGCTCGCGCTGGCCAGGAAATCGGATCTCGGCGGGCATACTGACGACCCATGCCCGGATCGACACGATGACTCACCAGGCTGCGCCGCCCATTACGTACGTCGAGCGGTTCGCCGTGGACGACGCCGAGCTGTCGGCGCTGCACGCGCGCGCCTTCGGCGGACCCGAGTCGTCTACGCCGTGGGCTGTGCGGCTCGGGCGGCACAGTGTCACCTGGGTCGGGGCATACGACGCGGACCGGCTGGTCGGGTTCGTGCACGCCGTGACCGACGGCGGCGCCCATGCGTTCCTGCTCGACACCGTCGTCGACCCGGCCTACCAGCGCCAGAGGATCGGCACCACCCTCGTCACGCACGCGGCGGCAGCTGTCCGGGCGCGAGGCTGCGAGTGGTTGCACGTGGACTTCAAGCCGCACCTGGCAGCGTTCTACGCCGGCTGCGGCTTCGCTCCCACCGGCGCGGGACTCATGCGATTGTCCTGACTGCGCTGAGATCCGAGTCGCTGGTCACCAAAGGTGCTCGCGCTGGCGCGCAACTCGGATCTCGGCGGGCATACTGACGACCCATGCGCGGAATCATCCTGGCCGGCGGCTCCGGGTCGCGTCTGCTGCCGATCACCGACGGGGTCAGCAAGCAGCTGGTGCCGGTCTACGACAAGCCGATGATCTTCTACCCGTTGTCCACCCTCATGCTGGCCGGGATCCGCGACATCCTGGTGATCACCACCCCACTCGACGCGCCCGCCTTCGAGCGCCTGCTCGGGGACGGTTCCCGGTTCGGGGTGGCGATCAGCTACGCGCAGCAGCCGGCCCCCGAAGGGCTGGCGCAGGCGTTCGTCATCGGCGCGGACTTCGTCGGGTCGGGCAGCTGTGCGCTGGTCCTGGGCGACAACATCTTCTACGGCCAGGGCCTCGGTCTGCAGCTCGGACGGTTCGGCGACATCGACGGCGCCGCCGTGTTCGCCTACTGGGTCAAGGACCCGGAGGCGTACGGCGTGATCGAATTCGACGACACCGGCGCGGCGGTCTCACTGGAGGAGAAGCCGCAGCAGCCGCGCAGCAACTACGCGGTGCCGGGGCTGTACTTCTACGACAATGACGTGCTCGACATCGCCCGTGACTTGAAGCCGTCGGCGCGCGGTGAGTACGAGATCACCGACGTCAACCGGGCCTACCTCGAGCGCGGCAAGCTGGCCGTCACCGTCCTGGCCCGCGGCACCGCCTGGCTGGATACCGGCACGTTCGACGCGCTCAACGAGGCGGGCAACTTCATCCGCACCGTCGAGCAGCGGCAGGGCCTCAAGATCGGGTCCCCGGAGGAGATCGCCTGGCGGCAGGGCTTCCTCACCGACGACGAGCTGCGTATGCGGGCCGAGGCCATGCTCAAGAGCGGGTACGGCGACTACCTGCTCGGACTGCTCGAGCAGCGCCAGGTACGCCCCGGGCGGCATCGGCCGGCTAGGTGATCCGACTGGGTGGCTGCGCTCACACGCCCAACCGGTGCTTCAACGGCTCCCACCAGTCCCGATGCTCGTGGTACCACCGGACCGTGGCGGCCAGCCCGTCGGTGAAGTCGATCGCGGGCCGGAAGCCGAGCTCGTGGCTGATCTTGGTGCTGTCCACCGAGTAGCGCAGGTCGTGCCCGAGCCGGTCGGTGACATGTTCGACCCGGTCCCAGCCGGCGCCGCACACCTCGAGCAGCAGAGAGGTGAGCTCGGCGTTGCTCAGCTCCGTGCCGCCACCGATGTTGTACGTCTCGCCGGGCCGGCCGCCGGCCACGACCAGGTGGACGGCCCGGCAGTGGTCGTCGACGTGCAGCCAGTCACGCACGTTGCGGCCCTCGCCGTACAGCGGCACCGTCGCCCCCTGAATCAGGTTGGTGACGAAGAGCGGGATCACCTTCTCCGGGAACTGGTGCGGTCCGTAGTTGTTGGAGCAGCGGGTGATGCAGACCGGCAGCCCGTGGGTGCGGTGGTAGGCACGGGCCAGCAGGTCGCTCGCGGCCTTGGACGCGGAGTACGGCGAGTTCGGCTGCAGCGGCTGCTGCTCGTCCCACGACCCCTGCTCGATGGAGCCGTAGACCTCGTCGGTCGAGACGTGCACGAAGCGTTCGACGCCGTGCTGCAGCGCGGAGTCCAGCAGTGTCTGGGTGCCGACGACGTTGGTCATGACGAAGTCCGCGGCCCCGCTGATCGAGCGGTCGACGTGGCTCTCCGCAGCGAGGTGCACGACCACCTCGGTGTCGGCGATCAGCCGGTCCACGAGCTTCCGGTCGCAGATGTCGCCCTCGATGAACTCCAGTCGCGGGTCGTCGCGGACCGCGTCCAGATTCGTCAGGCTGCCGGCGTACGTCAGCTTGTCGAGCACGCGTACCCGCTCGGGTACGGGACCGCCCCAGGCGTCGTTCAGGACTCCGCGGACGTAGTGGCTGCCGATGAACCCGGCCCCGCCGGTGACCAGCATCCTCATGGCTTGACCGCGGCCAGGAAGACCGAAGACCCGAACGGCAGGTCGCGATCGGCGAGGAGCCGGGCGTCCACGCCGGCCAGGCCGAGCAGCAGCCGCTCCAGCGGTGCCGGCACCGGGGTCAGCCCCTGGGGCGCCGCACCGCTGGACTGCCGGACCCGGCGCAGTGCCCGCTCCGCGACGAAGAACGGGAACACACCGCTGAAGCCGTACGTCGCGCGCAGCACGTCCAGGCCGCCGCGCTCGACGGCTGACACCAGCCGCGGCCGGGTGTAGCGGCGGTGGTGACCCGCCCGGACGTCATGGTCGGTCCACGCCCACTCGTACGCGGGCACCGACATCAGCAGCCGTCCACCGGGTCGCAGCACGCGGACCAGCTCGGCCATCGCGGTGTGCTCCGGTTCGCAGTGCTCCAGCACGTCGAACGCGGCAACGACGTCGAACGTCGCCTCCGCGAACGGCAGCGCGAGAGCGCTGGCGCAGACACCCTCCCCGGCGACCAGACCGCGCGGGTCGACGTCGATGGTGAAACGGTCGTGCGCCCCGCGCATCCACCCGACGCTCGGCCCGTCCGCGCTACCGACGTCCAGCACCCGCTGCGGCGTCCCGAGGTAGGACCCGAGGGCGGCGTGCAGGAGGTCGGCGCGGGCGCGGTACCACCAGTAGTCGGGCTGCTCGATCGAGGAGGACCCCTGCTGGGTCGCGGTCATCGTCGTCACCTCCCCGTCCGGTGGGCGGTCAACGACGACAGGAAGCTGTCGGCGACCCGCTGAGCATCCGCCTCGCCGAGGTTGTTGTGGAACGGCAGCCGTACGAGCCGGCCGCTGACGTCGACGGTGACCGGGCACTCGGACTCACGGGCGGCGAAGCGCCGGCCGCCGTCGGAGTCGTGCAGTGGCACGTAGTGGAACGTCGGCTGCACGCCGTCGGCCCGCATGCCGGCGAGCACCGCGTCGCGTGCGGAGCGGTCGGGCAGCAGCAGGTAGAACATGTGGTACGCCGGGTCGCTGCCCTCGGGCACCACGGGCAGCGAGTACCCCAGCTGGGCCGAGCGCGGGGCCAGCAGCCGCACGTAGCGCTCGAAGACCGCGCGGCGCTTGGCCTGGATGACCGGCGCCTGCTCCAGCTGCGCGCACAGGTACGCCGCCAGGGTGTCCGACAGGCCGAACGACGAGCCGGTGTCCTTCCAGGAGTACTTGTCCACCTGGCCGAGGAAGAACGCCCGCCGGTTGGTCCCCTTGTCGTACAGCACCCGCGCCCGGTCCACGTCGCCTGGCTCGTTGACCAGCAGCGCCCCGCCCTCGCCGCAGGTGATGTTCTTGGTCTCATGGAAGCTCAGGGTGGCGAACCGGCCCAGGCTGCCCAGCGGCTGCCCGCCTAGTCGGCCGTAGAGGCCGTGCGCGTTGTCCTCGACGATCGACACGTCCGGCCGGCCGGCCAGGACCTTGCGTACGCCGTCCATGTCGCAGGCGACGCCGGCGTAGTGCACCGGCACGACGGCGCGGACCGAGTCGTCGAGCAGCGTCGACAGGTGCTCGGGGTCCAGCCCGAGCGTGCGGGGCTCGATGTCGCAGAACAGGATCCGGGCCCCCTGCCGGGCGAAGGCCAGCGCGGTGGTGACGAAGGTGAACGACGGGACGACCACCGTGTCGCCGGGCTGGAGATCCAGCAGCATCGCGGAGAGCTCGAGCGCGGCGGTGCACGACGTCGTCAGCAGCACTTCCTGGGCACCGGTCTGCTGCTGCAGCAGCGCGCCCGCCCGCCGGGAAAAAGGACCCGACGAGGACATGTGCCCGGACTCGACCGACTCCTGCAGGTACGCCAGCTCCGAACCCTCAGGAGATGTCTCGTTGAAGCGGATCTGCTCGGTCACGCCTCTCCCCTCAGTTGCTCGACCACGGCAACTCGCGCCCCAGCACGGCGGCGAGTCGTACGTCGCTGTCGTGGAAGGACTCTCGCAGACGCGCCAGCAGCGGCTCCGACAGGCCCGGTGCCGTGCCCTCGCTCCGGTTGACCAGCTGGTCGCGCTCCGGCGGCCGGTGGCCGGCGTCCACGCCGAGGCTGGCGTACAGCTCGAAGATCGCCGACTCCTGCGACACCAGGTCCTCGAGCAGGCGTACCCGTACCGCCCCTGGGAACGCGGCGCACCACGGACCCAGGTGGTCGACGTAGCGCCCTCGCTCCAGGTAGGCGTACGGCGACACCGACGTGCGCGTGGGGTCCCAGGGACGAGATCCGCCGAGGTTCTCGCTGAGCGCGACCTCCAGCGGCCGGTCCTCCAGCCCGGACGCGGTGCTCAACCGCCAGTTCGAGACCGCCCGCGCGACCGGGTCGCGCAACAGGACGACGATGTCCGCCGCGCCGAGGACGGACCGGGCCCGCTCGGCGGCGACGCCGGACTCCAGGTAGCTGGTGCTCTTCTCCGCCAGCACGTGCTCGGTGGTGGCGTGCGCGAAGTAGGTCCGGCGGTACCAGTCCAAACCGAGCGAGACCGACTCGGCCGAGCAGAACACCTTGGGCTCCGGCGTGGCCGGTCGTGCCGTGGTGATGTCGGGGTGGGAGTCCAGCAGCGACTGCAGGTGCGTCGTGCCGCAGCGCTGCGCCCCGATGACCAGCAGGTGCCGGGTCAAGCGGA
>JACCXZ010000022.1 GCA_013696745.1 Nocardioidaceae bacterium
GGCCGAGCACGTCCCGGTCCGTGCCGACCTGCTCGGCGCAGCCTCCGGGGTGGCGCTGCGGACCTGGGAGCCGGCCGACGCCGTGGCGTACGCCGCCGGGATCGGCGCCACCCGCGACGAGGGCCCACCCAGCACGCTCATCACGCTGCTGGCCCAGTTCGACGTCGAGTTCCCCGCAGCTCTCGGGCCGTGGGCGTTCGCGCGGGTGCTGCACGCCGAGCAGTCGCACACGACGTACGCCCCGGTGCCGCTGCGCGGGCGGCTGAGCATCCGTACCCGGGTGAGCGACCTGCGTGACCTGCCCGCCGGGGTGATCGTCGGCATCAGCGCGGACGCCGTGGACGGTGACGACGGCACGCTGGTGGCACGCACCCGGATGGGTCTGTTCCTGCGCGGCGATCGCACCGGCGTCACCGGCATGTCGACAGGGTTCCAGCTGCCCGAGCGACCTGCCGACCAGGTCGTCGTGCAACTCACCCGCGCGGACCAGGCGGAGCGGTACGCACGCTGCGGCGACGACAACCCGCTGCACCTGGACGAGTCCGCGGCCCGGGCATCCGGTCAGCCGCGGCCGATACTGCACGGGTTGTGCACGTACGGCTTCGCCGGTCGCGCGGTCGTGCAGGTGCTGTGCCCGGGTCGTCCGGGGGAGCTGGCGGCCATGACGGCACGGTTCACCGCACCCGTGCTGCCCGGCGACGAACTGCGCACCGAGGTGTGGCGCAGCGTCGATGGTGCGGTGTTCCGGACCAGCAGCGAACGAGGGCTGGCCGTGATCGGCACGGCCCGGCTGCGCTGACTCAGCGCTCAGCACGGGCGCGGCCTCGTGGCCGGGGATGCCAGTGGGTGGCGTTTCGACCTCGCAGTTTCGTCACTGGGTGGCCCCGCGACGAACCTAGGGTCACGGGGCCACCCCGTGACGTCCATGCAGAGGCACCAGCGACGGTCCCGCTCGTGGTTCAGACGCGGGTCAGTAGCTCAGGCGACGTCGACGTGCACGTGGTCGCGGTGCAGCAGGATGTCCTGGTCGCCGGAGCTGGTCGAGATCTCGTAGTCACGCCACCCCTCGCCTGAACGCCGGGCGGTCCAGATCCACTCGTCGAAGATGACGGTACGGATGTCCAACGCAGCTGCCCGCGCGACCAGGTATTGCGCGAGCGCCCAGCCGTCGCGCGTCTGCGCCGGACGTACGGGGCGGAAGAAGAAGTCCACGGCACGCCCGTCGTAGTGGGCCGAGCCCTCAGCGTGCCCGCTGGTGACGCCGTCGGGCGCGAATCCGCCGTCGGGGATCTCCCCGAAAGCCCGGCGCACATCGGTGCGCACGGCTCGGGCGTTCTCGGTGAGGCCGTCATCGCCCAACCGCTGCCCGCTGTCGTCCGGGTCGGGCACCTCGCAGCTCAAGGCGGCCTCGGCCCGGCCGGTCAGCGCGGTGGCGATGATCTGCGCCCGGCCCTCGTGCCGCTCGTAGGCGCTGCCGTCCGCGGACCGCTGCACCTCTTGGGCCGCGTCGTGCACGGGCAGCTCCAGGTAGCCGTCGACGTCGACGAGCGCGTCATAGAATGCCCGTGTCGAGTAGTACGGGTCGGACACCTGCGTGGCACTGCCCCAGTCCTGGCTGGGACGCTGCTGGAAGATGCCCAACGAATCGCGGTCCCCGTAGTCGAGGTTGCGGATCTTGCTCTCCTGGAAGGCGGTCGCGAGCGCGATCGTGGCTGCGCGCGCAGGCAGGTCTCTGCGCACGGCGAGCGCGGAGATCAGCGCAGCGTTCTGCGCCTGGTCGAGCTCGAGCGTGGTGGCCTCGCCGTCGACCTGGACCGTGCACGCGTCCGCGGATCTCAGGAGCTCCGGGCCGTGCCGCAGCGCCACGTAGCCGCCTGCTGCGAGGGCCGCCCCCACGGCCACCGCGGTGACACCGACAACGAGCCGTCGCATCAGCTGACCGGCCGTCACGTGTTGCGGTGCAGTGCTTCGTTGAGCGCCACGCCGCCGGTGCGCTCCCGGGCCTCGATGGCGCCGGTCACCGAGTTGCGCCAGAACTGCACCCCGTCCCGGCCGGACAGCTCAACCGCCTTGACGACGGAGCCGTCGGACAGCGTGACCTTGGTGCCGGCCGTGACGTAGCAGCCGGCCTCCACGACGCAGTCGTCGCCGAGAGAGATGCCGATGCCGGCATTGGCGCCGACCAGGCAGCGCTCCCCGATCGAGATGATCTGCGAGCCACCACCGGACAGCGTGCCCATGATCGACGCGCCGCCTCCCACGTCGGAGCCGTCGCCGACCACGACACCGGCAGAGACGCGCCCCTCGACCATCGAGGAGCCGAGCGTGCCCGCGTTGAAGTTGACGAAACCCTCGTGCATGACCGTGGTGCCCTCAGCGAGGTGGGCGCCCAGCCGTACCCGGTCCGCGTCGCCGATGCGCACGCCAGTCGGAATCACGTAGTCGGTCATGCGGGGAAACTTGTCCACGCTGGTGACCTGCACCTGCAGTCCCGCGGCACGGGCCCGGGCGCGGGTCAGCTCGAAGTCGGCCACGGCACACGGACCGAGCGAGGTCCACACGACGGTGCTCAGCCGGCCGAAGATGCCGTCCAGGTTCAGTGCGTGCGGGCGCACCAGCCGGTGCGACAGCAGGTGCAGCCGCAGGTACGCGTCGTATGCGTCGGCCGGCGCCCGAGCCAGGTCGTCGATGATGGTGTGCACGACCACCGTGCGCACGTCACGGACGGCGTCTTCACCGGCGAGTGTGGTGAGCGCCTCGGGCTCGGAAGAGCCGTCGGGGACACCGAGCGCCGGCTCGGGATACCACGTGTCGAGCACCGCACCCGCCTCGGAGACGGTGGCCACGCCGTAGGCCCAGGCGCCACGGGAGGACTCGGTCGGCTCGCTGGAGGTCATGGGATCGAGGTTATCGGGGACTCCCAACCGCCCGGCTCGCAGTCGCCGGTGAGAGCCGGCGCAGGTAGTTAGTGTGTCCCGTATGCCGCTCGCACGGTTCAAGGACCTGTGCCTCGACGCCACCGACCCCGCCGCTCTCGGCCGCTTCTGGGCCGGCGTGCTGGGTCTCGACCTGTCGATGCAGGGCTCCGGCGACGTCGTGCTGCGCGGACCGACCGCGCAGCACACGATCTGGGTCAACCGGGTGCCCGAGCCCAAATCCGTCAAGCACCGGGTGCACCTCGACGTGCAGGCAGCGGCCGTGCAGCCGGCTGTGGATCTCGGTGCCACGATGCTGGACGACTCGTTCCCCTGGACCGTGATGTCGGACCCGGAGGGCGGGGAGTTCTGCGTCTTCGTTCGCGAGGAGCCGGTGAACGAGCGGCTGTACGAGATCGTGCTGGACACCGCTGACTCCGCCGAGGCATCGACCAGGATCGCGACCTGGTGGGGTGAGCTCTTGGGGGCGCCCGTGGTGCATGACGACCGCGGCTTCTCCTACGTCCACGAGATCCCCGGTGCGCCCTTCGACTCGCTGGACTTCGTCCCGGTGCCTGAGGCCAAGACCGTCAAGAACCGGATCCACCTCGACGTGCTGACCGGCGACGTCGACGCGCTGGTCGCAGCGGGCGCGACCGTGCTCAGGGCCCAGGATGACGAGATCGGTTGGACGGTGCTCGCCGACCCCGACGGCAACGAATTCTGCGCGTTCGAGAGCTCCTCCGACGATGCATGGCCTGTGGACCGGGATCTGGTGGATCAAGGTGTCAGCGATCCGTTCGCCAGATGAGGTGCTGACATTTCGAGCCCTGCCGGTCGATGCCACGGTGGCCCGCGAGTATTGGCGTCTTGCTGCCCTGGTCGGCGCAGCAGGCAGGCCGCCACCGGCTCGGGGTGATGGACTTGTTGATAGCCGCTACTGGGCGCAGGAGACAATGCAGCCATGAGTCCCTCGACGCCTGGCGAGCTCGACCTGAGCGCCGACGTCGTCACGCTGACCGCCGCCCTGGTCGACATCGAGTCGGTGAGCAAGAATGAGGCCACGATCGCCGACGCGGTCGAGTCGGCGCTGCAACGGCTGGTCCATCTGTGCGTCGAGCGTGACGGGCACACGGTGGTCGCAC
>JACCXZ010000029.1 GCA_013696745.1 Nocardioidaceae bacterium
CGCCGCTGAGCGAACCACTGATCTTCCAGCGGAAGTTCAGGCTCAGCGAAGGCACGGCGACAGGGTGGCTGGCCGGGCACCCACGGGCACCGTTGACCCCGGCGTACGCCATGTGGCTCTTGTGGTCGGCCGAGTCCAGGTTGCGGCCGTTCCAGCAGTTCGGGAACTCGACCCGAAGCCGCAGCGGTTTGCTCGGGCATGACGCCGGCACCTTTGCCGTGCCTGTGACGCCGTCACCGCAGTTCCAGTTGGTGATCCTGGTGGGCTGCGGATTGGACGCTGTCGCCGTGGCGGAGCCGGCGATCATCTTCAGGCCGCGCGGGAACGGGCGGATCGAGGCGATATCGCGGATTTTCGAGGTGCGATAGTACGCGATGACCCGGTCGGGCACGACCCGGCGGCCATTGTTGAGCAGCGTCGGCGTCCAGTAGGCCGCGGTGTCCCCCGGTCGGGTGCAGGTGGTCGGCCTGCCTGCGAGGCTGGCGTTGGTACTGAAGGCGTTAGTGGAGGTGTTGGCGAAAAAGTCGTGCCGGTGGGCGGCGCCACGCTTGCCCGGGAACACGATCGGGTCGTCGGAGTTGGTGTGCGAGGATCCACACACGACCTGGAAAGCGCCGAAGGTTCCCCGTGCCGCCACCGTGGCTGACTCAGACGTGGTGCCCGCCGAGCCGACAGCTATCCCAGCGGCTGCAAGCGCGGCTGCCAGAGCGGCTGCTAAGGCGGCGACGTACTTCCTCATGTGTGTTTCCCTTCGACGCATCCGGGCCTCTGCTGAGTGCCTCGCGGCTAACATTGCCCGAACGGAGAGTGGTGTCAAGCCCCACTGTGATGGCTCCACTGGACACTCACACCTGTGCACATTAGTCAAGACCTGTGGATGGGTTCTTCAGGAGACTTGATCCGGATACCTGGTTGGCGAGGGAGACACTGAATACGTGCCTGCTGAGAATGTGCGTGCAATCTTCGACGAGGGTCCGGAGAGCCGATGTGGGCCTGCTGGATCCCCTCAGCCCCGCAGGAACTGCTCCAACTCGACGAAGATATCCCGTGGCAGCTCCTCGACCAGGAAGTGCCCACCGTCCAGGACAGCACCCCGGACGTCGGCCGCGTACTCCCGCCAGACCTCCAACGGGTCGTGCGTGCTCCTGGCCACGACCCCACGGGCGCCCCACAGCGCGAGCACCGGCATGCTCAGCAGCCGGCCGGCCGCGACGTCCTCGTCGTCGTGCGCCAGGTCGATGCTGGCCGCCGCGCGGTAGTCCTCGAACATGGCGTGCCTTGCCTCCGGGTCGGCGAAGCAGCGTTCGTACTCCGCGAGCGCTTCGGGCGCGAACACCTCCAGGCCGCTGCCCCAGCCGCCGAGCAGCTGGTGCAGGTAGTGCATCGCGTTTCCCTCGACCAGCCGCTCGGGTAGGTCGAAGGGCTGGATGAACAAGAACCAGTGGTAGTACCCCTCGGCGACCTCGCGCCCCACGTGTGCGTACACGTGACGGGTCGGCACGATGTCCAGGACCGCCAGCCGGGTGACCGCCTCGGGTTGGTCCAGGCCCATCCGGTGTCCCACGCGCGCCCCCCGGTCGTGCCCAACGACGGCGAACCGCTCGTGGCCCAGCTCACGCATGAGGGCTACCTGGTCCTGGGCCATGGCGCGGAACGAGTACGCGGCGTGCGACTCGTCGGACGGCGGCCGGTCGGAGTCGCCGTAGCCGCGGAGGTCCGGCGCGACCACGGTGTGGTGACCGGCGAGGTGCTCGGCGATCGGGTGCCACATCGCGTGCGTCTGGGGGAAGCCGTGCAACAGCAGCACCGGCGGGCCAGAACCGCCCACGGCGGCGTGGATGCGTACCGGGACGTCACCCACCGAGACGTCGACCTGCCGGAACCCGTCGAAGATGGTCATGCCAGCTGTCCCGTCTTGTCCAGGGTGATCGGCAGGTCGCGGACCCGGACGCCGGTCGCGTGGTACACCGCGTTGGCCACCGCGGCAGCGGTGCCGACGATGCCGATCTCACCGATGCCCTTGGTCCCGATGGTGTTCACGTCGTCGTCCACCTCGTCGATCCAGCCGACGTCGATGTCACCGACGTCGGCGACCGTGGCCACGTGGTAGGTCGACAGGTCGTGGTTGGTGAAGCCACCGAACGCAGCGTCCGGCACGCCTTCCTCGTGCAGCGCCATCGACAGGCCCATCGTCATGCCGCCGATCAGCTGCGAGCGGGCCGTGCGGGCGTTGACGATCCGTCCGGCGGCGAACATCCCGACCATCCGCGGCGCCCGTACCTCACCGGTGTCGATGTCGACTCTGGCCTCGACGAACTGCGCACCGAAGGCGTGCCGGGACAGCTCGGCCTGGGCGGCGATCTCGGCCTTGGTGTCCACTGCGACCTCGATGCGCTCGTCCACGACGCCCCCTGCCGCTCGGACCGCCTCGAGCAGCTCGCGGCACGCCTTTTCGACCGCCATCCCCCACGATGTGGTGCCCATGGAGCCGCCCGCGAGCCCCGCCTGCGGCAGGTCGGTGTCACCAACGCGGACTCGCACCTGAGACGGGTCCACGCCGAGCGTGTCGGCGGCGACGAGCAGCATCGCGGTCCGGGCGCCGGTACCGATGTCGGTCGCGTTGATCGCGATGTCGTACCCACCGTCGGGGTCCACTCCGGCCCGGCAGGAGGCGGCCGTTGCGTAGGTCGGGTACGTCGAGCTGGCCATGCCGGTGCCGACCAGCCAGCGACCCTCACGCCGCACACCCGGCTCGGGGTCGCGGCCGGCCCAGCCGAAGCGTTGGGCGCCCAGGGTCAGGCAGGCCACGAGGTTGCGACTGGAGAATCGCGCCCCGGTCTCGGGGTCCACGTCCGGGTCGTTGCGGATGCGCAGCTCGACCGGGTCGACACCGGTGGCGACGGCCAGCTCGTCCATCGCCGACTCCAGCGCGTACATGCCCGGCGTCTCACCAGGCGCCCGCATCCAGGACGGCACCGCCACGTCCAGCCGCACCAGCCGGTGCGCGGTCCGCCGGTGCGCCGCGGCGTACATCACCCGGGTCGCGGCGACGCTCTGCTCGGCGAACTCCTCGACCGTCGCGGTCTGCTCGAGCGCCTGATGGTCGATGCTGCGCAGCCGGCCGTCGGGGTCGGCGCCGAGGCGTACCCGCTGGATCGTCGGTGTACGGTAGCCGACCAGGTCGAACAGGTGCTGACGGGTGAGCGCGACCTTGACCGGCCGGTCCACCTGACGGGCTGCCATCACCGCGAGCACCACACCGGCCCGCGGCATGCCCTTGGAGCCGAAGCCGCCACCGACGTGCGACGTGACGACCCGGACCAGCTCACGGTCGATGCCGAACAGCGTGGACAGCGTGCTGCGGACGGCGTTGCCGCCCTGGCTGGAGTCGTACACGGTCAACCGGCCGTCGCCCCAGACCGCCGTGGAGGCGTGCGGCTCCATCGGATGGTTGTGCTCCGGTGGTGTCGTGTAGGTGGCGTCCACCTGCACCGGACACGCGTCGAACTCGGCCACGGCGTCGCCGATGACGCTGTCGGTCGAGTAGCCGCCGTTGACGGACTCGGGTCGGTAGAGCGTCGGGTGGTCGGCGCGCAGGACGACGTCGGGCTCACGGCTGTCGTAGGTGACGGTCAGCGTGGTCGCCACCTCGCGGGCCTGCTCACTGGTGGAGGCCACGACGAGCGCGACGACCTGCCCGCGGAAGGCGACGACCGGAGACTGCAACACGGCCACCTTGGAGTCACCGACGTCCGCGAGGCTCGGGGCGTTCCCGTGCCAGAGCACCGCCAGCACACCGGGCTGGGCCAGGGCGCCGTCCACGTCGACGCCGCGCACCTCACCGGCTCCGACCGACGCAGTGACCGGCCAGGCGTACGCCACCTCGTCCGCGGCGTACTCGTAGGCGTACCTCGCCCGGCCGGTGACCTTGTCCAGGCCCTCGACGCGGGGGTGGGTGCCGGTACGGGTCGGGGCATCGGTCGTGGCGGTCATCGCGGTGCCTCCTCGAGCAGGGCAGACAACACGGACACGGCGAGGTTGCGCGCCAGGGGCACCTTGAACGCGTTGTCCGGAAGGGGCGCTGCGGCGCCGAGCTCGACCTCGACCGCGGCGCTGAAGGCATCGGCGGTGGCCGGGGCACCGCGCAGGGCGTCCTCGGCGGTGCGGGCACGCCACGGCCGGTGCGCCAGCGAACCGAAGGCGATCCGGACGTCGCGGACGGTGGTGCCCGACACCTCCAGCGCGACGGCGACGGAGCCGAGCGCGAACGCGTACGACGCGCGGTCGCGTGCCTTGCGGTAGGCCGACCGGCGGGTGAGTGCCGACGCCAGCGGAATCTCCACCGCGGTGACGAGGTCGCCGTGCTTCAGCGTGGTGTCGCGGCTCGGGTCCTCACCGGGCAGCCGGTAGAAGTCGTCCAGCGCGAGCACCCGGTCGCCGTCGCTCCCGCTGACGTGCACGCGGGCGTCCAGAGCGGCCAGGGCGACGGCCATGTCGGAGGGGTGGGTGGCGATGCAGGCCTCGCTTGCCCCGAGGACTGCAAGGTCGCGATGCGCCCCGGTGCGCGCCGGGCAGCCGGAACCGGCCTCGCGCTTGTTGCAGGGCTTGGTCACGTCGGTGAAGTAGACGCAGCGGGTGCGCTGCAGCAGGTTGCCGCCCACCGTAGCCATGTTGCGCAGCTGGCCCGACGCGCCGGCGAGCAGCGCCTGACTGAGCACAGGATGGTCCCGCCGGATCCGCTCGTCCGCGGCGAGGTCGCTGTTGGGAGTGCCGGCGCCGATCAGCAGTCCCCTGTCGGGCTGCTCCTGCACCCCGCTGGGCAGCAGGGCCGACACGTCCACCAGCAGGTCGGGACCGGCGACACCGAGGCGCATCAGGTCGACCAGGTTGGTCCCGCCGGCGAGGTAGCGGGCGCCCGGCGACCCGCTCACCATGGCCACCGCCTCCTCACGGTCGGCGGGGCGAGCGTACGCAAACTGCTTCATCGATCGGCTCCGCCGTGCCCGGCGGCATCGAGGATCGCCGGCACGATGTTGGCGTAGGCGCCGCAGCGGCACAGGTTGCCCGCCATCCGCTCGCGCACCTCGGCCTCGTCCAGCCGGCTCGTGCCGGTATCCGCACTGGTCACAGCACTGGGCCACCCAGCCTCCGCCTCGCGCAGCATGCCGACCGCCGAGCAGATCTGCCCCGGCGTGCAATAACCGCACTGAAAGGCGTCTCGCTGCACGAACGCCTCCTGCACCGGGTGCAGATCGGCACCGTCGGCCAGGCCCTCCACCGTGACCACCTCGCGGTCTCCGACGGCGACGCACAGCACCAGGCAGGAGTAGACCCGACGACCACCCAGCAAGACGGTGCAGGCGCCGCACTGGCCGTGGTCGCAGCCCTTCTTGGTGCCGGTCAGCGCGAGGTGCTCACGCAGCGCATCGAGCAGAGAGGTGCGGTGGTCGAGCTCGAGCCGGTACGCATCACCGTTGACGTGCACGCTGACGGCGCTGCTGGTCACGGGGGTCACGGGGCACGCATCTCCTCGGCTCTCTGACGGGTGGCGGTGAGTCGAGCCTAGGCAACCCGGCTCGATCGTGCGCGACGGTACGGCCACGACGTGCGGCGGACGTGAGGACCGGCTGACGCGCAATCGGCCGACTTCGCGGGATACTGGTCACCGCGACTCCCGCAGGTCGCAAACACGGAGGGGTGAGCGCATGGAGTGGTGGGTCTGGCTGCTGATCGTGGTCCTGGTCGTCGGTGTCGCCGTGGCCGGGTTCGCCTGGTTACAAGCCAAGCGGCGCAGTGGCGGTGTCATCAGCGGTGGTCCCGATGCCCGGGGCGGCGACGGTCCCGGTGCTGCATGAGCGTGCTGATGCGGGCGACCGAGGTCATCAAGCGTCCGGTCGTCACCCTGGCCGGTGAGGCTGTCGCGCAGGTCAAGGACATCGTGTACGAGGGCGACGGCGGTCATGTGGGTGGGTTCACCCTCGCCGGCCGTGGACTGTTCGCCGGGCCGCTCAAGGTGGCCCTGGGATGGGAGTCGGTCAGCGCGCTGGGCAATGACGCGCTGATGATCCGCGACGAGGGCGTCTTCGAGGCCCCCGAGCAAGTGGTGTCACGTTCCACCGCCCGGCGGGGTGACGTTCTCGGCTCGCGCGTCATGACCGACGACGGGACCGAGCTCGGCACGATCACCGACGTGATCCTCGGCGTCACCGACGTGGCCGACGTGATCGGCTACGAGATCGACTCGAGCCCGGCGCTGGGCAAGGACGGGCGCCGGGTCCTCATCCCGCTGCCCGACACGCTGTCGATCTCCGGTGAGGCCCTGATGCTGCCGAGCGCAGCCAAGGAGTTCGTCTCCGACGACCTGGCCGGCTTCGGCGCTGCGGTGCAGGAGTTCCGTACCCGACTCGCCGGTGGAGGCGCGACATGAGGTTCTCCGAGGCGAAGAATCACCGGGTGATGAGCGTCAACGACGCCGCGACCGTCGGCAAGGTGCAACGCATCGCCGTCGACCCGACCACCTCGACCATCGCAGGTCTGAAGCTGCGCAAGACGCCGGGCGAAGGCGACTCTTTGGCGTGGTCGGAGCTATCGGCCTTCGGACGCGATGCGGTGACGATCGACTCCGCGGACCGGATCGTGCGCGCGACCGGTGACCTGCAGCGGCTGCTCGGCAAGGATCACGCGGTGCTCGGCAAGCGGGTGTTGTCCGTGGGCGGTGTCGACCTCGGAACCGTCACGGACGTCGACTTCGACATGGGCAGCGGCGCCGTGATCTCGGTGATCACCGAGAGGCACGAGATTCCGGGGTCCGGCATCGTCGGCCTCGGCTCGTACGCCCTCGTGGTCGACACCGCCCGTCCGTGAGTTGCGTCCTGCCCGTCCGTGACTTGCGGTGGCGTGGGATGAGCGAGGGGGTCCCCCATGGCGAACCTATTGGCGCTGGGGTCCCCCTCGCCAATCCATCTGGCCAGCGGCCCGGGCGAGCACAGCGTCGAGCATCGGCTGGGTCAGCCGTCCGGTGAACGTGTTCTGCTGACTCGGGTGGAAGCAGCCGAGCAGCAGCACGTCGTGACCGTCCGGTGCGCCGAGCACCGCCTCGCTTCCGTGCCCGAAGACTGGACGCGGCCGCGGGACGCTGCCGTCGAGGGCGCGCAACGATCGCAGCACGGCATCGAAAGCGTACGACCCGAGCGCGACGATCACCCGTACAGTCGGCAGCGCGAGACGCAGCTCTGCCAGCAGCCAAGGCGCGCACGTGTCGCGCTCGGTGAGCGATGGCTTGTTGTCCGGAGGAGCGCAACGGACGGCCGCGACCATCCGGGCACCGAGCAGTTGCTGCCCGTCCCCGGCGTGCCGGCTCGTCGGCTGTGCTGCCAATCCCACCCGGTGCAGCGACGCGAACAGCCAGTCGCCGGAACGGTCGCCGGTGAAGATGCGCCCGGTGCGGTTGCCTCCGTGCGCCGCCGGTGCCAGCCCCACGACGAGCACTCGAGGTTCCGAGTCGCCCCAACCTGGTATCGGACGGCCCCAGTAGGGCTCGCCAGCGAAGGCCGCCTTCTTCTCGCGGGCCACCTGCTCGCGCCAGCCGACCAGCCGGGGGCACGCCGCGCAGACCGACGTCCGGGCCTCGAGCAGCGACAGGGTCGGTGCCTGCGAGAGACGTGCGAGGTCGACAGGGCCGTCGGCGACCTCGGTGTCGGACGCCGCCGGATCACCGGTCCATCCCGTCCCGGCCGGCACCGGGCTCGGGAACGGTGCACCGGTCACCGGATGCGGCAAGGCGGTCGGGTCACCGGTCACGATCGACGCCACCCGTACCCGCAGCCGGCCTAGCGGGCCTCATGGCAGGAGCCGACCTCCCACCACGGCGCGAGCGCGGCCAGGGTCTGGTCACCCAGCGGGTTGACGCCGGGACCGACCGCCAGCGAGTGGGCGGCGAGTACGTGCAGGCACTTGACGCGGCTGGGCATCCCGCCGGCCGAGATGCCGTCGATCTCGGGGACGATACCGAGCCGAGCGCGGTCGGCGAGGTAGGCCTCGTGGGCGCGGCGGTACGCAGCGGCGAGGGGCGCGTCAGTGTGCAGCAGCGCACTCATCTCGCTCATCAGCCCCGAACCCTCCAGCGTGCCGATCGCACCGGTCAGGCGCGGACACGTGAGGTAGTACGTCGTGGGAAACGGCCTACCGTCGTCCAGGCGGGGCTCGGTGGTGAGGACGTCGGGATCCCCGCACGGACACCGGTGCGCGACCGCGTGGACGCCACGGGGTCGCCGGCCGAGCTGGGACTCAACAGCGTCCAGGTCGTCGGCGGTGGGCGCAGTCACTGCGCGTCCCCGGACTGTCCACGGGAGGGCCGCAGGATCTCCTCGGGGTCCGGGATCTGCTCGGACTGCACGTCGTCGGCCTCGCCGTCCTGACCGGCTGCCTCGATGCTCCCCCACACGGACGCATACCAGTCCTCGGCGGCCGGCTCCTCGACCAGCGAGTCCGGGGCGAGCACCGTGTCGCCCAGCGGCTCGCCGTCCGCACCGATCACGCGGTAGCCCACCTCGCCCGGCAGCACCCAGCCGAGGCGCAGCCGCGCCTGCTGCTCGATGAACGCTGGATCCTTCCAGCGCATCGTCGTCTGCTCGAGGTCCTCGATCTGCTCGTGCGTCTGCACCAGCTCCGCCCGGGCCCCGGTGAGCTCGTCGCGCTGTTGCAACCAGGCCCGCAGGCTCGAGGCGTACGAGATGACCAGGACCAGCAGGATCAGTGCCACCATGGCCGCGCGCCCCGAGGAACGCCCTCCCTCGGCACCCTTGGTGGTTGCCGGCTCAGGCGGAACGCTGCCGGCCATCCTGCTCGTCCGCGCTGCAGCGGGCCGCGACTTGCCGTATCTCGTACTGCCCGACCGGGGGCTCAAGGGCACACCCGCACCCCGGCCGCCGGCTCGGCGCCGGCGGTCCGGAGTTCGTTGTGACGGTGCCACCAGACCTGCTCTCAGTCGCGCTCGGAGAGCCGCGGGAAGGCGTTCCGTCCGGCGTAGCGAGCCCCGTCGTCGAGCAGCTCCTCGATGCGCAGCAGCTGGTTGTACTTGGCCACCCGCTCGGAACGGGCCGGAGCACCGGTCTTGATCTGGCCGCAGTTGGTGGCGACCGCGAGGTCGGCGATCGTGGTGTCCTCGGTCTCCCCGGAGCGGTGGCTCATCATGGTGCGTAGCCCGCTGCGGTGCGCGAGGTCGACGGCGTCGAGGGTCTCGGTCAGGCTGCCGATCTGGTTGACCTTCACGAGCAGGGCGTTCGCCGAGCGCTCGTCGATGCCGCGCTGCAGCCGCTCCACGTTGGTGACGAACAGGTCGTCGCCCACCAGCTGCACCCGCGAGCCGAGGCGTTCGGTGATCGCTGCCCAGCCGTCCCAGTCGTCCTCGTCCAACGGATCTTCGATGGAGACGACCGGGTACGCGTCGACGAGCTCGGCGTAGTAGTCGGTCATCTGCTCCGCGGTCCGGCTGGAGCCCTCGAAGGCGTAGCCATCGGCGCCGTGGAACTCCGTCGCGGCGACGTCCAGCGCCAGCGCGATGTCGGTGCCGAGCCAGAGGCCGGTCAGCTCCACGGCGGTCGCGATCAGGTCGAGGGCCTCGCGGTTGCTGCCGAGGTCAGGGGCGAATCCACCTTCGTCACCCAGCCCGGTCGCCAGCCCCCGCTGCTTCAACACGGACTTCAGTGCGTGGTAGACCTCCACGCCGTGACGCAGCGCCTCGGAGAAGGTCGGGGCGCCGATCGGAGCGATCATGAACTCCTGGACGTCCACCGCGGTGTCGGCGTGGGCGCCACCGTTGAGGATGTTCATCATCGGTACGGGGAGCAGGTGAGCGTTCGGGCCGCCGACGTACCGGAACAGCGGTAGACCCGCGGAATCGGCGGCTGCACGCGCGACGGCCATCGACACCCCGAGGATCCCGTTGGCGCCCAGGCGGGCCTTGTTGGGCGTGCCGTCCAGGTCCCGCATGGCCTGGTCCACGAGCCGCTGGTCGTCGGCGTCGTAGCCCAGCAGCTCGGGACCGATCTCGTCGAGCACACCGATGACGGCCTTCTCGACGCCCTTGCCGCCGTAGCGCTCGCCGCCGTCGCGCAGCTCCACGGCCTCGAACTGGCCGGTCGATGCCCCTGACGGCACGGCCGCCCGCCCGATGGTGCCGTCGTCCAGTGCGACCTCGACCTCGATGGTCGGGTTGCCGCGGGAGTCGAGGATCTCTCGTGCCCCTACGGCTTCGATGCTGGCCACGTGAGCTCCTGAATGCGATCGGGGATGCCGGCGCGCGATCGAACTGGACGGGGCGCGCCGACGCCGGGCGGACAGTGACTCACCCTATCCGCGCAGGTCCGCTGCGCCGGGTACGGCTCGCCCCACGACACCGGCCCTTCGTTGTTCCCTCGGCAGTGGGCTGACCGGCCTCACCTGTCTCGTTCGGTTGCGCGGGTCGCGTCCTCGAGCATGTGCAGGCGCGTCCGCAGTGCCTGTTCGGCGTCCACACCTGCGGCGCGGGCACGACGTACGAGATCCAGCAGGTCATCCCCGATTGCGTCCGCGTCGTCCACTCCCCATGGCATGTTGTCACTGCCCATGGGTTGCAGCCCATGGGCAGTGAGGTCTACCAGGGGACCCTGGTAAACCGGCAGCGCCGATCCTAAGCCTTGATGAACTCGCCCAGGTCGCCGAGCAGGGCGGCCTTCGGCTTGGCGCCGACGATCTGCTTGACGACCTCGCCA
>JACCXZ010000050.1 GCA_013696745.1 Nocardioidaceae bacterium
CGCTGAGTGAGTCCGAGCAGATCAAGGCGGCGCTGGACGCCAAGGGCGTGCCGTGCACCCTGCTCGTGTACGCCGACGAGGGTCACGGGCTGGCCAAGCGGGCCAACCGACTCGATGCGTACCCGCAGGTGGTCGACTTCCTCGCCACCCACCTGCGCGGCTGAGTTCTGGTTTGCGCGACCGTCAGGGTCACGTCGTAGGCTGATCCTTACCGTCCGCTCGAGGGGATCCCGCTCCACGCATGCCACCTGCTTCTGTCACCAGACCCGTGCGCCCTGGCGCCACCCGCCGCAGCCTCACCTCGCTGTGGCGACTGCGCGGCTACCTACGTCCGTACACCGGCTCCCTGGTGGTGATGGGCACCACGGCGCTGACCGGTGTGCTGGTGTCGATCTCGATCCCCCTGGTGAGCGGTGCGCTGATCGACGGGCCGATCGCCGTCGGCGACCGTGGCGGCATCCTGCCGCTCGGGCTGCTCGCCCTGGCCCTCGGCGTGCTCGAGGCGCTGCTCATCCTGATCCGCCGCTGGGTCCAGGCGCGTGCCGTGCTCGGCCTGGAACGGTCGCTGCGCGACGACATCTACGCCAAGCTCGACTCGCTTCCGATGGCGTTCCACTCGCACTGGCAGTCCGGGCAGCTGCTGAGCCGGATCACCACCGACCTGTCCACGATCCGCCGGTTCACCGGCTTCGGCCTGCTGTTCCTGATCATCAACATCTTGCAGCTGATCGTGGTCACCGTCCTGCTGCTGCACCTCTACCAGCCGCTGGGCATCGTCGTCGCCCTCGTCGCGGTGCCGATCATCTGGTTGTGCATGTCCTTCGAGCGTCGCTACGTCACGGTGTCGCGCCGGGTGCAGGACGAGCAGGGCGACGTCGCCACCGAGGTCGAGGAGTCGACGCTCGGAGTGCGGATCATCAAGTCGTTCGGGCGCGGCGGCCACGCCTACGAGAAGTTCGACCGGCGGGCCAGCAGGCTGCACGACTCGCAGATGGCCAAGGTGCACCTGGCGTCGCGGTTCTGGACGTTTCTGGAGGTGCTGCCCAACCTGGCGCTGGTCGCAGTGCTGCTGCTGGGCGCCCGGGCCGTCGGCGAGGGAGACCTGACCCTCGGCGCGCTCGTCGCGTTCATCACGCTGATGCTCCAGCTGGTCTGGCCGGTGGCGGCGCTCGGCGTGATCCTGTCCATGGCTCAGGAGGCGATGACCGCCGCCGACCGGGTGGTCGAGATCTTCGACACCGAGTCCGAGATCGTCGGCGGTGACCGCGAGCTCGAGCACCCACGCGGCCACCTGCGCCTGGAGGGCGTCGGCTTCACCTTCCCCGACGCGACCGACCCGGTGCTGCACGACCTCGACCTCGAGGTGCTGCCCGGTGAGACGATCGCGGTCGTCGGCGCGACCGGCTCGGGCAAGACGGTTCTCACCACGTTGATCCCACGCCTGTACGACCCGACCGCGGGGCGCATCACCATCGACGGCGTGGACATCCGCGAGCTCACGCTGCCGAACCTCCGGCAGGTGGTGACCACGGCGTTCGAGGAGCCGACCCTGTTCAGCATGAGTGCCCGCGAGAACGTCACGCTGGGTCGCCCCGATGCCAGCGAGGCCGACGTACGCGAGGCCCTGGAGGTGGCCCAGGCGACCTTCGTCGACGGGCTGCCCTGGGGGCTGGGCACCCGCATCGGCGAGCAGGGCATGGCCTTGTCCGGCGGCCAGCGTCAGCGGCTCGCACTGGCGCGGGCGATCCTCGCCCGGCCGAACATCCTGGTCCTCGACGACACGCTGTCGGCGCTGGACGTGCACACCGAGGCGCTGGTCGAGCAGGGTCTGCGGCGGGTGCTGGCCGACACCACCGGCATCCTCGTCGCACACCGGGCCTCCACCCTGCTGCTCGCCGACAGGGTGGCCCTGCTCGAAGGTGGCACGATCACCGCGGTCGGCCGCCACTTCGACCTGCTCGCGACGGTGCCCGCGTACCGCGAGCTGCTCAGCGCGGATGCCGACCTGGTCGACGCGGTCGGCAGGGAAGGTGCCAAGTGAGCGCCCCGACCGCATCCCCCGACTGGCGCGGCGTCGCGGCCGAGGACATCGACGACGTCCGGGGTGACGTCGGCATCGTCCTGCGGGACCGCTCCCGTCGACTGCTGGGCTCGCTGCTGCGTCCGCACCGCAAGGCGCTGCTCGCCGTACTCGCGATCGTCCTGGTGGAGAACGCCGCCCGACTGGCCATTCCGTACCTCGTCAAGGAGGGCATCGACAAGGGCATCCCGCCGATGGTCGACGGGCAGGGCAGCCGGATCCTCGTGGGCATTGTCGTGGTTGTGGGGATCGTCGTGGTCGTGCAGGCCATCACCCGACTGCTGTTCCTCATCCTCGCGGGGCGCATCGGTCAGCGGCTGCTGCTGGAGCTGCGTCGACGGTTGTTCCGGCACTTCCAGAGCCTGTCCCCGGCGTTCCACGACCGCTACACCTCCGGTCGGGTCATCTCCCGCTCCACCTCCGACGTGGATGCGATCGAGGAGATGATGGACACCGGGTTCGACGGTCTGATCACCGCCGTGCTGACGCTTGTCGGCACCGCGGTCATGCTGCTCGTGCTCGACCTGCGCCTCGGCCTGGTGGCGCTGCTGGCCTTCCCGTTCCTGATCTGGCTGACCGCATGGTTCCGCACGGCTTCCGCGGTGGCGTACCGGCGCACCCGCGTCACCGTGGCCGCGGTCATCGTGCACTTCGTGGAGTCGATGACCGGCATCAAGGCCGTACAAGGCTTCCGCCGCGAGCCGCGCAACGAGGAGATCTTCGCCGAGGTCAGTGACGACTACCGCGAAGCGAACGAGCGTGCGTTCCGACTCGTGGGCCTGTTCATGCCCGGCATCAAGCTGATCGGCAATGTCACGATCGCGCTGGTGCTGTTCTACGGCGCCTACCGGGTCTTCGACGGTCACATCACCATCGGTGTGTTGGCTGCCTTCCTCATCTACCTGCGGCAGTTCTTCGAGCCCATGCAGGAGATCAGCCAGTTCTACAACACGTTCCAGTCCGCATCTGCCGCGCTGGAGAAGCTGTCCGGCGTGCTCGAGGAGCGACCCGACGTACCCGAACCGCCGCACCCGGTCGCGATGGCAACGGCGCGCGGAGCGGTGGACCTGGACGACGTGCGCTTCTCCTACGTCCCGGACCGGCCGGTGCTGCCGGGCCTCGACCTGTCGATCCCGGCCGGGCAGACGGTCGCCCTCGTCGGCACCACCGGCGCAGGCAAGACCACCATCGCCAAGCTGGTGTCGCGGTTCTACGACCCGGACCACGGGCGGGTCACACTGGACGGGGTCGACCTGCGCGACCTGGCCGACGACACATTGCGCCGCCACGTCGTGATGGTGACCCAGGAGAACTTCCTGTTCGCCGGCTCGGTCGCGGACAACATCCGGTTCGGGCGACCCGACGCGAGCGACGAGCAGGTACGCGAAGCAGCGCAGGCGATCGGGGCCGACACGTTCATCGAGGCGCTGCCTGCAGGCTACGACACCCAGGTGGAGTCGCGGGGCGGACGGCTGTCGGCCGGGCAGCGCCAGCTCGTCGCGTTCGCCCGGGCGTTCCTGGCCGATCCGGCCGTGTTGATCCTGGACGAGGCGACCAGCTCGCTCGACGTGCCGTCCGAACGCCTCGTGCAGCGGGCGCTGCGCACGATCCTCTCCGAGCGCACGGCGATCATCATCGCCCACCGGTTGTCGACCGTGGAGATCGCCGACCGGGTGCTGGTGCTTGAGCACGGCGAGGTGGTCGAGGACGGCTCGCCGGCCGATCTGATCGCCGGGCACGGCCGCTACGCCGGTCTGCACGACGCCTGGGTCGAGTCGCTGGCCTGAGGCATCGCAATCCACAGAATCTGATGTCGCCCGTACACGAGGAGTACACGTGAAGTGTAAACTACGTGTATGGCCCGCGTGCGCACGAACATCGAGATCGAAGACGCCTACGTCCAGGTGATCATGGACCGCTACAGCGTCCGGACCAAGACCGAGGCCGTCGAGCTGGCCCTGCGGCACCTGGCCGGCCAACCCATGACTCGCGAGGAGGCCGTAGGGATGCGCGGAGCACACGCCATCGGACAGCTACCTGCCGACGTCTCGCCTCGTGGAGTTGCGTGATCCTCGCTGACACATCCGCCTGGGTGGAGTACGACCGAGCCACCGGGAGCGCGGTCGATCAGCGCCTGACCGCGCTGATCGCCACCTGCGGACCTCTCGCCGTCACCCAGCCGGTCATGATGGAAGTCCTGGCCGGGGCACGCGACGACCAACGCGCAGCCGACCTGCGCCGCCTGCTGCTGCGCTTCGAACTGCTGCACTTCGACGCGGCCGCCGACTTCGATGCCGCGGCGCGCATCTACCGCCGGTGCCGCCGTGCCGGCCTCACCCCTCGGGGGATGATCGACTGCATGATCGCCTCCGTCGCCTGGCGCGAAGGAGCGGCGCTGCTCGCGCGCGATGCCGATCTCGCTCGCGTCGCGCAGGTCGTCGGAATCGAGTTGGACGGGAAGTGAGCGTCAGCGAGGGGATCGGGCTGGGCGGCCTCAACACCTTGTCGGGACTGCACTACGGGACGTACGACTACAGCGCCGCGCTCGGGATCAGCCCCGCCCAACAGCGGATGGACCACCCCGCGGCCGACCACGCGAAGCTCGTCATGCAGCTCGCGGCCGCCGGCACCGGGGTCCAGCTGTCCGACGGGTCGACGAACGTGCTGCCGGTCGGCGGCCGCGCGAGCGTGCACGCCGGCTGGGCACTGCACGCGCCTGGTGACTCGCTCGCTACGGCGTGCTTTCCTGCAGGGCTGGGACCTCCACCCGGCGCAGCTGGTGACCCGTCACCTTGCCACCTGGTGCTTCTACCGGGGCGAGCTCGACCCCACGTACGCCCGGCTCGCCGCCTGGACCGAAGGTCGCGAGGGCCAGGTGCTCGACGAGCCGGCGACCGCCGCGGCGTTGGCTGGGCACCTGCAGTCACTGCGGCGGTGCAGTGAGCTCCAGGACGGCGATCGGATCATGTGGGGCGTCGTACCGCCCGATGACCGGCGGCTTCGGTGACACAATGTTGCTCGCGGTGACCACGTCTACACTCCCGGTGACCTGAGGGGCGGACTTCCCATCGCGACCGGGTCGCCGGGTGGTCCCGCATGCTGGCACGAAGGTCTCATGCCCGTTGGATTCGGGTACCGGGCAAGCGGTACCGTGACGACTCCTGTGGCTGCCGTCACAGCGTTGTCTCGCATTGCCGTCTCGCAGGATCTCGCCGCACCATCCCCGCGGAACGATTCGGGAGGCGGAACCGCCCGCCGATCGCGGTGACCCCGCCGGTCGATGAGCTCGAAGGAGTGCCCGTGAGCAGTGCCTCAGCTGACCATCCCCGTGACGGGCTCGGACCGGATCTCGGCAAGGTCTTCGGACCCTCGCACGCCGACGGTGGTCCCGAGCTCGTCCAGTTGCTGACGCCGGAGGGGGAGCTGCGTGAGCATCCCGACTTCTCCTTCGACGGGAGCATCGAGGACGTCCGCGGCTTCTACCGCGACCTGGTCCTCACCCGGCGGGTCGACACCGAGGCGACAGCCTTGCAGCGTCAGGGCGAGCTCGGCATCTGGGCCCAGATGCTCGGCCAGGAGGCGGCCCAGATCGGTTCCGGGCGGGCGCTGCTGCCGCAGGACATGGCCTTTCCGACGTACCGCGAGCACGGCGTCGCCTGGTGCCGTGGCGTCGACCCGCTCAACCTGCTCGGACTCTTCCGCGGGGTCGACCAGGGCGCCTGGGATCCCCGGGACAACAACTTCGGCCTCTACACGATCGTCATCGGCGCCCAGACGCTGCACGCGACCGGGTACGCCATGGGTATGCAGCGCGATGGAGTCGTCGGCACCGGTGACCCGGAGCGGGATGCAGCGGTCATCGCGTACTTCGGTGACGGCGCCACCAGCCAGGGCGACGTGAACGAGGCGTTCATCTTCGCCAGCGTCTTCAACTCCCCGACCGTGTTCTTCTGCCAGAACAACCAGTGGGCGATCTCCGAGCCGATCGAGCGGCAGAGCCGCATCCCGCTCTACCAGCGTGCGCTCGGGTTCGGGTTCCCCGGCATCCGCGGCGACGGCAACGACGTCCTGGCCTGCCACGCGGTGACCAAGGCCGCGCTCGAGCGCGCCCGCGAAGGCAGCGGGCCGACCTTCGTGGAGGCGTACACCTACCGCATGGGCGCGCACACGACCACCGACGACCCGACCCGTTACCGGCTGTCCGACGACCTCGAGCACTGGAAGCTCAAGGATCCGATTGCCCGCGTGGAGGCTTATCTCAAGCGCGGTGGCCACGCCGACGACGCGTTCTTCGCGGACGTGCAGGTGGAGTCCGAGGGTGTGGCCGAACGGCTGCGCGAAGGTTGCCGGTCCATGCCGGACCCCCACATCCTCGACATCTTCGAGCAGGTGTACGCCGAGCAGACTCCCGAGCTCGCCCTGCAGAAGCAGGAGTACGCCGCGTACCTCGACTCCTTCGAGGGGGCCGCACAGTCATGACGCAGATCACGTTGAGCAGGGCCATCACCGCCGGGTTGCGCAAGGCGATGGAGGACGACCCGAAGGTCCTCATCATGGGGGAGGACGTGGGCAAGCTGGGTGGCGTCTTCCGCGTCACCGACGGGCTGCAGAAGGACTTCGGCGAGGACCGGGTGATCGACACCCCGCTCGCGGAGTCCGGCATCATCGGCACTGCGGTCGGGCTGGCCATGCGCGGCTACCGGCCGGTCTGTGAGATCCAGTTCGACGGGTTCGTCTACCCGGCGTACGACCAGATCGTCAGCCAGGTCGCCAAGCTGCACTTCCGCAGCATGGGCAAGCTGCCGATGCCGATGGTCATCCGCATCCCGTTCGGTGGTGGCATCGGCGCGGTCGAGCACCACTCGGAGAGCCCGGAGGCGCAGTTCGCGCACACCGCGGGGCTCAAGGTCGTGGCGTGCTCCAACCCGGTCGACGCCTACTGGATGATCCAGCAGTCGATCAAGGCTGACGACCCGATCGTGTTCTTCGAGCCGAAGGGCCGTTACTGGGAGAAGGCCGACCTGGACGAGTCCGCCACCCCGCTCCCGCTCTTCAGCAGCCGGGTGGTCGCCGAAGGCACCGACGCCACGCTGTTGGCGTACGGGCCGAAGGTGAAGACGTGCCTCGAGGCTGCGATCGCCGCCGCCGATGAGGGCCGCAGCCTCGAGGTCATCGACCTGCGCACGCTGTCGCCGCTGGACCTGGACCCGGTGTACGAGTCGGTGCGCAAGACCGGCCGGGCCATCGTTGTGCACGAGGCGGTGGTGAACCTCGGCATGGGCTCGGAGATCGCGGCCCGGATCACCGAGGACTGCTTCCACTCGCTGGAGGCACCGGTGCTGCGGGTCGGTGGGTTCGACACGCCGTACCCCGCCAGCCGTGTCGAGGAGGAGTACCTCCCCGACCTCGACCGGGTGCTCGATGCCGTCGACCGATCACTTGCGTACTGAGAGGCGCCCAGAGATGAGTGACGTCAAGGAGTTCAGGCTGCCCGACGTGGGCGAAGGTCTCACCGAAGCCGAGATCGTCGGCTGGAAGGTCAAGGTCGGTGACACGGTCAGGGTCAACGACATCATCGTGGAGATCGAGACCGCCAAGTCGCTGGTGGAGCTGCCGGCCCCGTTCGCTGGTACGGTCAGCGCCCTGCTGGTCGAGGAAGGCGTGACCGTCAACGTCGGCACACCGATCATCGCCGTGCAGACCGGCAGCGCAGCTGCGCCACCGGCCGCCGATTCGCCGCCGGCGGAGTCCGTGCAGGTCGCCGACCCGATCGCCGACGGTCTCATCGGGGGCGAGGCGCCCGGTGGACGTACGGCGGTGCTGGTCGGCTACGGCCCGCGCACGACCGAGGCCAAACGGCGCCCCCGCAAGGGTGCCGCGGTCCCCTCAGCGGGCGGCCCGGCGGCCGTACAGGCCAATGTGCAGTCGTCGTTCGCGACCGGCCGGGTTCCCACGCCAGAGGTCGAGGCGGAGGACGCCGAGCCCGCGCTGCCGACACCCGACACGACGGTGGAGCGACCGACACGGTCCCGCGTGTTGGCCAAGCCGCCAGTGCGCAAGCTCGCGAAGGACCTCGGGGTCGACCTTCTCGCGGTGACACCGAGCGGTCCCGGCGGCGTGGTCACCCGGGCTGACGTCGAGTCGCACCATGACGACCGGCCCGGCGACCAGGCGAGCCCCGGCATCGCTCCGGCCGGGGACTCCCAGGCGCGAGACGACGTGCGCATCCCGGTCAAGGGTGTCCGCAAGATGACGGCGCAGGCGATGGTCACCTCGGCGTTCACGGCTCCGCACGTCACCGAGTGGGTCACCCTCGACGTCACCCGCACGATCAAGCTGGTCGAGCGGATCACGTCCCACCGCGACTTCCGTGACGTCAAGGTGTCGCCGCTACTGGTGGTCGCCAAGGCGGTGTGCCTGGCCCTGGGCAAGCACCGGACGCTCAACGCGACGTACGACGACGCAGCCCAGGAGATCGTGCTCAAGGGTGCGGTCAACCTGGGCATCGCTGCGGCCACTCCGCGCGGATTGATGGTGCCGAACATCGTCGACGCCGACCGGCTGTCGCTGCGTGAGCTGGCCGACGCCTTCGCGCAGCTGATCTCGACCGCCCGCGAGGGGCGGACCCAACCGGCGCAGATGAGCGGTGGGACGTTCACCATCACCAACGTGGGCGTCTTCGGCGTGGACGCTGGGACTCCGATCCTCAACCCGGGGGAGAGCGGCATCCTCGCGGTCGGGGCGATCAACCGACGCCCCTGGGTCGTCGGCAACCGGATCCGCCCTCGTTGGGTCACCACGCTGGCGCTGTCGTTCGACCACCGGGTCGTCGACGGTGAGCAGGGGTCGAGGTTCCTGGCCGAGGTCGCCGCGATCCTGGAGGACCCGGCCAGCGCGCTGCTGCTCTGAGCGTCACTCTGGAAATGCTGCCTGTTGCATCTATGGTGTTCAGATCATGCATGCATCAGCCGCCGAGCGGGCGTACGAGCACGTCAAGAACTCGATTCTGGACGGGTCCTACGCAGGCGGCGAACTACTGACCGAGGGACAGGTCGCAGACGCAGTCGGGGTTTCCCGCACGCCGGTGCGCGAAGCCATGCTGCGCCTGCAGGCGGAGGGGTTGCTGCGGCTGTACCCCAAGAAGGGTGCACTCGTCGTACCGATCACCGCCGCCGAGGCCGAGGACGTCCTCGAGGCGCGGGCGCTGGTGGAGTCCTGGGCCGCGGAGCGTGCGGTCGGTCACGGTGAACGGCTGGCGGTCGAACTCGAGGAGCCGTTGCGAGTGATGCGTGAGCATCGGGCGAGCGGGGACGTGGGCGCGTTCTCGGCGGCGGACCGGGCGTTCCACGCGCTCATCGTGGCCGCTTCGGGCAACGCCATCCTGACCCGGCTCTACCGGTCGCTGCGGGAGCGCCAGATCTGCATCAACGCCACGGCGATGCGGGTGTCCGGGCAGCGGATGGACATCGCCGTGGCCGATCACACGCGGTTCGTGGAACTGATCCGCGCGGGCGACCACGACGGGTTCGCAACGCTGACCCGGGCCCACCTGGAGACAGCAGCACAGCACGTGCGCGGTGTGCGGTGAGGCGTACCCCGTGGCTGGTGTGGGGCGCGGCACTCGCGGTGTACGTGCTCGCAGTCTTCCACCGCACCTCGCTCTCGGTTGCAGGCCTGGTCGCGATCGAGCGCTTCGACATCTCCGCTGCTCAGTTGGCGATGTTCAGCATGCTCCAGCTGTTGGTGTACGCCGCGATGCAGATCCCGGTCGGGGTGCTGCTCGACCGGATCGGGTCACGACGGATGCTGTTCATCGGGCTGTCCCTGATGACCACCGGTCAGTTCTCGTTCGCGGTGGTGGACTCGTACGCGCCGGCCCTCGGTGCCCGCGTGCTGATCGGCATGGGGGACGCCATGGTGTTCGTCAGCGTCCTGCGGCTGATCGTCTTCTGGTTCCCGCCGGTGCGGATCCCGTTGGTCACCCAGCTCACCGGCATTAGCGGACAGGTTGGTGCGATCGCTGCGGCGGTGCCGATGGCAGCGGCGCTGTCGGGCTTCGGCTGGGAGCGCGCGTTCGGTGCCGCCGGTGGCATCGGACTGCTGCTGGGAGTCGTCCTGTTCGTCGTCGTGCGCGACGCACCCGGTGATGTCGCAGCCCAGACCGCAGGGTCGTCGCTGGCCGACGTCCGCTCGGATCTGCGCTCCTCCTGGGCCGAACCCGGGACGAAGCTGGGCTTGTGGACCCACTTCACCACCCAGTTCAGCGTCACCGTCTTCACCCTGCTGTGGGGGTTTCCGTACCTGACCGAGGCCGAGGATGTCAGCGTCACCACCGCCGGTGTGCTGATCACGATCAGTACCGTCTCCGCGGTCGCGGCCGGCCCATTCCTCGGTATCTTCGTGGGCCGCCGTCCCTACCACCGTTCCACACTGGTCCTCTCGATCATCGCGGGCATCGTCACCTCGTGGACGGCCGTGCTGGTCTGGCCCGGTCCCGCGCCGTTGTGGCTGCTGGTGGTGCTGATGGTCAGCATGGGCATCGGCGGACCGGCCTCCATGGTCGGCTTCGATTTCGTACGCTCGTTCAACCCCAGCAGCCGGCTGGGTGGTGCGACGGGCATCGTCAACCAGGGCGGGTTCGTCGCCACCTTGCTGATCATCGTCGCGATCGGGCTCGTGCTCGACGTGCTCACACCGGCCGGCGCAGCGGGCTATTCCTCGGGCGCGTTCACGGCGGCCATGTGCACGCAGTACGTTGCCTGGACCGTGGGAATTGTGCAGATCGTGCGCTACCGCGGTCAGGCCCGGCGCCACATGGCGGAGACCGATCCGGAAGGGTTCGCGGTGATCCGGTCCGGCCCACGGGGTGGTCCACCGACTTTCGACTAGACGTCGACCATCCCGACTCTGGTTGACATCCAGTCGTAAGTCGAGGGTCCAGTGGGAGTGCGAGGGGCTCCGCAAACCCTTCCCCCCTGCGGGTCGCTTCCCTACGGTCGACTCAGAGGAACAGAAGGGAACCCCGATGACCACCACACCCCACACCACCGAGGCACTAGTCGAGCGGCTGTTCGGGTCCATCCTCGCGACGTTGGACGTACAGGCCGCGTACCTGGGCGACCGCCTCGGCTACTACCGTGCACTGGCCGGTACCGGTGGCCTCACCTCCAGCGAGCTGGCTGCGCGTACGGATACCGCCGAGCGCTACGCCCGCGAATGGCTCGAGCAACAGGCAGTCACCGGCATCCTGACGGTGAGCCGAGAGACCGACGTCACGATGCGCCGGTTCACGATGCCCGACGGACACGTCGAGCCGCTGACCGACGTGCTCAGCCCGAACCATGTCCTGCCGCTGGCGCGGCTGCTGGTCGGTGTGGGCAAGCAGGTGGACGCCCTCGTCGAGGCCTACCGCAGCGGAGGCGGTGTCACCTGGGCCCAGCACGGTGCCGACGTCCGGGAGGCGCAGGCCGCGGCGAACCGACCACTGTTTCTCGGCGCGCTGGGCGAGGACTACCTGCCGTCCGTGCCCGAGATCGACGCAGCGCTGCGCGGCGGCGGACGGGTGGCCGACATCGGCTGCGGGCTGGGCTGGTCGTCCATCGGGATCGCGCTCGCCTACCCCGACGCCACTGTCGACGGCTTCGACGTCGATGTCCCCTCGATCGAGGCGGCCCGGCGCAACGCCGCCGAGACGGGTGTCGGAGACCGGGTGCGGTTCCATGCGGCCGACGCCGCGACCGTCGTAACCGCGGCTGCCGAGCACGACGGCTACGCGCTGGTCGCCGCCTTTGAATGCATTCACGACCTGTCCGATCCGGTGAGCGTGCTGGCCACGATGCGGGCGCTCGCCGGGCAGAACGGCACCGTCCTCGTCATGGACGAGCGGGTAGCTGAGACCTTCACCGCTCCGGGCGACGACGTCGAGCGACTGATGTACGGCTACAGCCTGGTGTGCTGCCTGGCCGACGCGATGGCGCACCAGCCGTCCGCCGGGACCGGAACGGTGATGCGACCTGAGACGCTGCGCCGCTATGCCGTTGCGGCCGGTTTCGTCGACATCGAGGTGCTCGGGATCGAGGACGACTTCTTCCGCTTCTACCGGCTCGTGTAGGCGCGAGCCATATGACGGAGACCGATCCGGAAAGGGTAGGTCGAGCATCGAGTGGGAGTGTGAGGGGGTCCGCAAGCCCTGGACGTGGCGTCAGGATGCTGGCGCGTAGCGCAGGTGCAGCACACCGGTGTCGAGGGTCGAGCTGGAGAGCAGCTCGAGCGGGTACGTCGCCGCGTCCTCGAACAGCCGCTGGCCCGACCCGACCGCAATCGGATGCACCAGCAGGCCCAGCTCGTCGAGCAGGCTGTTGGCGAGCAGCCAGCGGGCCGTGACGGCGCTGCCGGACATCGCGACGTCGCCATCAGTCCTGTCCTTCATCGCCCGCACTCTGGCGGCCACGTCGTCGGAGAAGACCGTGGTGTTCTGCCACGTCGGGTCGCTGAGCGTGGTCGACAGGACGTACTTCGGGATGGTGTTGATGAACTCCGAGAACGGCACGTCCGGACCCTGCTCGGGCCAGTACGAAGACCACTCGTGGTAGAGCTTGCGCCCCATCAGGAACGCGGTGCTGGTCTCCATCCCTTCGCTGATGATCGAGCCCATCGCGTCGTCGAAGTACGGAAAGTGCCACTTGTCGGGCGACTCCACGACGCCATCGAGGGAGATGAAAAAGTTCGAGACGATCTTGCCCATGGCGCTGCTCCTCAGGATGTGGTGAACGAGTCAGTAACTGGACCGTGCGAGTCATCGAAAGTCATCGCAGCCCAGCTCCTTGGCGAACATCGCCGCTACCTTGCCGTTGCCCTGCGCGAGCCGGCCGACCTCGACGTAGCCTCGTGCCGCGTGGAAGGCCAGCGACCCCACGTTGGGCGGCTCGGCGTACACCTCCAGCGTCACTCGGCCGCGCCGCCGGGCCTGTTCCTCCACGGCGTCGTAGATCAGCGAGCCGATGCCGCGCCGCTGGTGCGCCTCGGAGACCACGACCCGGTCCAGGTAGGCGAAGTCGGCGTAGGCGGCCTCGAACCAGCGGTAGTTCGGGCTGTCGTACGCGGTGCCCGGTGCGACCGTGACGACGAAGCCGGCCACCTCACCTCCGGCATCGGCCACCAGGCAGGTGTCGGCCAGCGACATCAACCACGCTTGCCGGACAGCGTCCAGAGGTCCGACCTCATCCAGGTGGTCCTGGTTGAGCGCGAGCACGGCGCCGGCGTCAGTGGCGACGTACGGGCGCAGGGTGAGCCGTGTCATGGCCCACTCGTCGGAGTCATGCGCGAGGTCAGCCACGCGTCGACGAACGGTCCGAGCTCCGTGCCGGTCCCCTCGCTCCAGAACTCGACGAAGTCGTCGCGATCGACGCTGGCGTTCACGTTCTGCTGCGGCCAGGCCCGTAGCGTCTCGAAGAACGCGTCGTCACCGACGACCTCACGGATGTGGTGCAGCATGACGGCGCCGGAGTGGTACACGTTGATCGATGCGAACTCGTCGGGCCGGAATCCGCCAGGCGGCCCGTACGCGACGCGGTCGGCCTGGTCGCGGGCGCTCCACTCGCCGATCGTCACGTCGAAGTCGCTCAGGCCGACGGAGTCCTCCCACATCAACTGCACGTACATCGTGAGCCCCTCGTTGAGCCACAGGTCGTGCCAGTTGTCCGGCGTGACCGTGTTGCCGAGCCACTGGTGCGCGTACTCGTGCAGCAGGACCCCCCGCACGCGCACGTCGTCGGCGAGGAACAGCGAATCCCCGATCGTGGTGGTCTCCTGCGTCTCCATCGCGGAGGCGGCTGGGACGACGACGAGGCCGGCGGTCTGGAACGGGTACGGGCCGAGCAAGTCCTCGAGGTAGACGAGCATGTCGGGCGCCTCCTCGAGGTACTTCAGCGGCGCTGCTGACTCGGGTTCCAGCCAGTACGTCATGGACAGTCCGTCCGGACCCTCGTCCGCGACCGCCTCGTAGTCGCCGATAGCGATCGTGACCAGGTACGAGGCGGCCGGCTCCTCGAGGTGCCAGCTGGTCGTGGTGGTGTCGCCGTCGGTCTCGGTCTCGACCACCGCACCGTTGAACACGTTGGTGAAGCCGCCGTTGCTGGTGATCGTCGCGTCGTAGTACGCCTTGTCACCGGGTTGGTCGTTGACCGGGTACCAGGTGAAGGCGCCGAACGGCTCCTGCATGGTCCAGACCGAGCCGTCGGCCATCGTGGTCCAGCCCAGCCCTGGGATGTCGGTACGGCTGCCCGGGAAGTCGGTCGGCTCGGGCACGCCTTCGTAGGACACCGCAAGGGAGTGCTCGGCGAGTGGGGACAGCTCCTGCCCGGTCGTCACCGTGAGCGTGTCGCCCGCCCGTCTGGTCTCGACCTCGGTCCCGTCCAGGACGGCAATCGTCACCTCGAGGGACTCATCGAGGTCGAACGTGATCCGCTCGCGCGTCTCGGTGACTCCGAAGGTGATGGTGGCCGTCCCGTTCAGCGTTGTCGTCGTGACGTCCCAGTCGAGGTCGAGGTGGTAGTGCAGGGTGTCGAGGTAGGGCTCGCCGCGACCGGGATAGACCGGGTCGGCCACCGGCTGTGACCGAGCCGCGTCGAGGCTCTCGGGCGCCTGCAGCTCATCGGACTGCGTGGGCGACGCAGCCGGCGCCGGTTCGGGGCCGTCGCCCCCGGTCAGCCCGGAGGATTCGGTGCAAGCGGCCAGCGGTAAGCAGAGGAGCCCCGTCAGCAGGGCACAGACCGCGCGCCGACGGGGGACAGTCACCCCGTGACCGTAGCCGGTGACCTCACTCAGGGACGTCACGGTCACCGGGCTGGGGCTCGACCGCCGAGCCACCGGCGAGCTCCTGGTGACGAAGGACGAGCGTGCGCGCCAGAGCCCGGGTTGCAGCAGCGGCGATCTCCTCCTCCGTCACCGGTGGGTCGGCCGCGGACTGCATCGTCGGCAGCAGGTCGTGCAGGTCGCCGACCACGTCGTACCGCCGTGTCTGCAGGTCCTGCACCGTCGTCCGTGACCGGTCCTCGCACCACGTCTGCAACCGCCGCGGGAGCTGGTTGGGCTGCCCGGCCTGGACGCCGAGGACATCGCGGGGCAGCAGCTCTCGAGGCACCCGGCCGTACCGCCCGCGGACGTGCGGCAGCTCATCGCCGATGGCCTCGTTGACTCGCCGTAGCACCTCCGCCTGGACCCGCCCGAGTGAGGGGTTGCTGGTGGCGGCGGAGGTGTCGATCGTCACGGGGTCGAGCCCCAGCACCGAGCACCAGCGGTCGAGGAGCAGGCCGGGCGGTGACCCCGGCGGTGGCACCGTCACGATGTGGACCTGACCGGGCGGCAGCGCTCTGCCCCAACGGTCGGCGATGTCGAGCAGGTCATGGTAGGCCCAGAACGCTCGACCGATGCCCTCAGTCGCGACCACGGCGTCGACGTATGCCTCAAAGCGAATGGTCTCCCGCGCCTTCACCCGTTGCTGCCAACCGGACGGGACCTGACGGGCGAGGTCGCGCGCGGTGATGACCAGGTGGACCTCGAGGTCGTCGAGCAACCCCAGCAGTCGCAGTGCCTGGTCGCGGGTGGCAGCAGCGAGCGACTCGTGGGAGAGCAGGATCCGCTCGGCGTCGCTGCGGGTCACGAACCTCTCGAGGCGGTCGAGGGCCGTGAACGCCTCAGGCGGGTCGGCACCGGCGACGCCCTGGTCGGTCACGTCAAGCATGACGTGGAAGTGGTCTAACCGCCGACGCATCGCCAGGGCGAGTCCCTGCTGGCGCAGCACCGGACGGGACCGCCACATGGCGGACTGCAGGTACGACGTGCCGGTCTTGGGTGGTCCGACATGCAGGTAGAACCGTTGCACTCAGCGACCGTCGTCGATGTGGCGCTCCTCCACCCGGGTCTGGTGGGAGGTGTTGGCACGCTGGTGGTTGACTGCGAAGGCAAGCGCGATCGCGATGATGCCGACCACGATGAGGATGAAGCCGAGCGCGTCGTCGCTGACGTAGGGGACGTCGACATCGACGGCGAAGGCGAGGATGGCTCCGACAAGTACGAGGACGATTCCGAGGCCGATACCCATGGTGTCTCCTAGTGGTGAGGCCGGGTCGTTCCGCAGGACGTAACCCTTCGACGGTAGCAGCGCCGGGCTGTCCCGGCTCAGAGGCACGCCTCGTCGAGGTCCATCACGTCGAGGTCGGTGGCCTCGGCGATCACTCGCTCGGAGGCCAGCTTGGGCAGCACCTGACGGGCGAACCACTGGGCGCCGGTGACCTTGCCCTCGTAGAACGCACGGTCCTTGGCGCTGACCCCCTCGCCCAAGCGGGTCAGGGCGACCTCGGCCTGGCGCAGCAGCAGCCAGGAGCAGACCACGTCACCCAGAGCCGTGAGCAGTCGGGTGGTGTTGAGGCCGACCTTGTAGATGTTGCGCGGGTCGCCGTTCTCGCTGGTCGGGTCAGCCGACATCAGCTGGCCCACCATGGCGCCGACGATCGCCTGTGCGTCGTCGAGACCGGCCTGGAGGAGCTCACGTTCCAGCTTCAGCCGGCCGTTGCCGGACTCGGCGTCGACGAACGCCTGGATCTCCCCGGCGAGATGGCTCAGCGCCTGGCCCCGGTCCTTGACGATCTTGCGGAAGAACAGGTCCTGCCCCTGGATCGCGGTGGTGCCCTCGTACAGCGTGTCGATCTTGGCGTCGCGGACGTACTGCTCGATCGGGTAGTCCTGCAGGAACCCCGAGCCGCCGAACGTCTGCAGCGACTCGGTGCCCAGCAGCACCCACGACCGCTCCGAGCCGTAACCCTTGACGATCGGCAGCAGCAAGTCGTTGACCCGCTCGGCGGTCTCGTCGCGTGCACCGCGTGCCTGCGCCACCCGCACACGGTCCTGGAACGTCGCGGTGTAGATCACCAGCGCCCGCAGCGCTTCGGAGAACGTCTTCTGCGTCAGCAGTGACCGGCGCACGTCGGGGTGGTGCGTGATCGTGACGCGCGGCGCAGACTTGTCCGCGGCCATGGTGAGGTCCGCCCCCTGAACCCGCTGCTTGGCGTACTCCAGCGCATTGAGGTAGCCCGTCGACAAGGTCGCGATGGCCTTCGTCCCGACCATCATCCGGGCGTTCTCGATGACCTGGAACATCTGGGCGATGCCGTCGTGCACCTCGCCGAGCAGCCAGCCAACGGCCGGTTCTCCCCCACCAACGGAAGAGTCACCGAAGGTCATTTCGCAGGTGGTGGACACCTTGAGACCCATCTTCTTCTCGACATGGGTCACATGGACGCCGTTGCGTCGACCGGTGAGCTCGCCGCTCAGCACATCGAAGTGGTGCTGGGGCAGGAGGAACATGCTGAGCCCCTTGGTGCCGGGCCCGCCATGACCCTCGACGCCGACCGGACGCGCCAGGACGAGGTGCATGATGTTCTCGCTCAGGTCGTGCCCGCCGGAGGTGATGAACCGCTTGACGCCCTCGATCCGCCAGGTGCCGTCGTCGTTCGGGTACGCCTTGGCCCGACCGGCACCCACGTCGGAGCCGGCGTCGGGCTCGGTGAGCACCATGGTGGCGCCCCAGTGCCGCTCGACCATGTGGCTGGCGATCCTCTGGTCCCGTTCAGTGCCGTTCTGCCAGACGATCCTGGCGAAGCTCGGCCCGCAGGCGTACATCCAGATGGCCGGGTTGGCGCCGAGGACCAGCTCCGCGGTCGACCAGACGAGGGCCGCGGGTGCGGGCTGTCCGCCGAGACCCTCCGGCAGCTGCAGTCGGAACCACTCCGAGTTCATCCACGCCTGATAGGAGCGGGCAAACGACTCCGGGACGGTCACCGCACCGGTCGCCGGGTCGAACACGGGCGGGTTGCGGTCGGCGTCCTCGAACGAGGCGGCGAGGTCCTCACGGGCCAGCCGGTCGACCTCGTGCAGGATCGACCGCGCCGTGTCGGCGTCCATCTCCTCGTACGGAGCACTGCCCATCACTGCGGCCAGATCGAAGACCTCGAACAGGTTGAACTCGAGGTCACGCAGGTTGCTCCGGTAGTGGCTCATGCGACCCGACCTCCCGGCTTCGGAGTGCCACACTCGACTGCGTACTCATCAGTAACTTGAGTATGCTACTCGTCAGTAGCCCTTTGCAAGTGATTGGTCGGATCGACCTCGCGAGCGCGCTGTCTGACAGATCTGTGGGCATCGCCGCCCGGTGAGTTGTCAGCGGGACCTGACCACGCGCCGCCGCAACGCACGCCCGACGTTGCGCGGCGACCAGCGGTCCTGACGCCGCTGGAGGTCGCCGGCGGTCCGACGTAGCTCGGCGACCTCCAGCAAGAGTTCGGCGGTGGCCGCGGCGGCGGTCTCGATGAGCTGGGCGTCGGTCCAGTCGTCGGGTCCGGGACCGTCTGCGTGCCGTGGGCGCAAGTCGTCCAGATCACCCACCACGTCGTACCCAGCGGCGTTGATGTCCTCGATCCACCGATCGGCGAGTCGGTCGGCGCGGAAGCGGTGGGTCTCGGGCAGCACGGGCGGAGGAGTGGACGACACGCGGGGCAGGATCGACTGGGCGTACAGCTCCTTGGTGACCGCACCGAACTCCTGGCTGATGATCCGACGGTCCAGCGCCTGGCTCACCCGCCGCAGCAGCTCCACGTCGGCGACACCGAGGCGTTCGTTGCGGCGCACACCGGTGCCGGGTCGGAACCGGTCGGGCTCCTCGATGCCCAGCACCGAGGCGAAGCGCCTCCACAGCTCGCCGGGATCACCCCCGCTCGGGGGGACTGTCACCACGTGCACGCGCTCCGGCGGGAGCCCTGTGCCCCAGACGCGCAGGACCTTGGCGAGTCGTTGCGCCTCGAACACGGTCGAGTTCTTGGCCACTTTCGACGTATGTGACGTCGTGATCCCGGCCCGTCGCAGGTAGGTCTCGAAGCTCTGCTGGCGCCCGTGCTTCACCGACTCCGCCCAGTCCGCCACGATCTGGCGGGCCGGGTCGCGGGCGGTCACCACGACGTGCACCTCGTGCGGCCGCAGGGACTCCAGGGCGGCTGCCGCGTGCTCGGCGTCGGCGGTGGCGAAGATCTCGTGGGAGAGGATCACCCGGCCGGCCACCTCGGTGGCCGCGGCCACGAGCCGGCCCCAGGCTCCCGCGGCCCCGGGCCGCTCGCCTCCGCCGAAGCTGTGGTTCCCACGGGCATCCAGGGCCGCGTGGAAGTGCGCGTGCCCGTGCCCGAGCGGGTAGTGCAAGCCCTCGGCGGCGAGGGTTGGGGCGTGCTCCAGCAGCAGGCCCTGCAAGAAGGTCGTACCGGTCTTCGGGAGGCCCACGTGCAGGAAGATGGTGGAGCGGTCGCTGGGCACCGGGGCATCCTATCGGCGCGACGGTCGCAGTTGCGGACGGCTGTTGACCCGTAGCCGAGGGCTATGCTCCGGACCGGAGGTGGCCGTGGCCGCGAAGCCCGTGTACGTGCACCTGGGACTGCCCAAGACCGGCACGACGTACATCCAGTCGGCACTGTGGGGCAGCCGGGAGAAACTGGCGTCAACTGGGTGCCTGGTCCCCGGCGAGAGGAGTGCGGCCAGCTGGCTCGCCGCCTCGGACCTGCTCGGTCGTCGACCGCAGGGAACCGACGTACCGGCCGTGGTGGGTCGTTGGAGCGACTTCGTCGAGGCCATCCGCGGGTGGGACGGTGACCGGGTGATCCTGTCCCAGGAGCTGCTCGGCAGCGCCACGAAGCGGCAGGCCCAGCGCATGGTCAAGTCGCTGAGCCCGTGCGACGTGCATGTCGTCGTGACGGTCAGAGACCTCGCGAGGACGCTGCCGTCGGTGTGGCAGCAGGAGATCCGCAAGGGTCGGACCTGGACGTGGGGGGAGTTCGTCTCAGCCGTGCAGGACCCCGACCGCGGCCCGGCAACCGCCGGAGTGGCGTTCTGGCTGCGCTTCGACGTCCAGCGGCTCCTGAAGCTGTGGGATGGCGTCGTGCAGGCGGCCAACATCCACGTGGTCATCGTGCCACCAGGTGGGGCGCCGGCCGATGCCCTGCTCGCGCGGTTCGCCGAGGCAACTGGAGTGGATCGCGCTGTTCTGACGGGTACGCAGCCAGTTGCCAACACCGCGGTGGGAATGGCCGAGGCAGAGGTGCTGAGACGGCTCAATGTCGGTCTCGCGGGTGGGCTCAACGAGCGCCAGTACGCCCGTGCGGTGGTGCAGGCAGTGGTTCCCGCGCTCCAGGAGCGGACCTCGTCGACCCGCGGTCAGCTGCCGGTCGGCCATCGCAGCTGGGTCGCAGACAGGTCCGAGGATCTGGTGGCCTTCCTGGACCGACACCCGTACCACGTCGTCGGGGACCTGACGGACCTCACACCCCCGGTCGGCGCGTCGGCGCCGGACCCGGACGCACTCGGCGAGGCCGAGCTGGTGCAACCGTTGACCGACGCGCTGGTTGCGGTGTGCACGACGTACGGAAAGTACTGGTCGCAGGCGCGCCGGCGCGAGGAAGCCGGCGCCACTGGCGTCAGGACCCGATTCACCAGCCGGGC
>JACCXZ010000056.1 GCA_013696745.1 Nocardioidaceae bacterium
CGCCGAGATCGGCGACTGCCGAGCCAAGTTCCCCACCCCCGAGTCCCTGGCCTGCCTCGCCGGCGCCGCACCCTCGACCCGACAGTCCGGCAAGCTCCGCGCCGTCACCTTCCGCTGGGCCTGTGACTGGGGCGAGGCGTGGTCCGCTGAGGTGACTGCTGGGGTGACGGTTCAGCCATCAGCACCCGCCCGCAGGTCCGCGCCCCACCGGTCCTGCCAGGCGACGACAACGAAGCCTGCGGCGGTGTCCAGTGACGTAAGGCCGAGGAAGCGAGCCACATCCTCGACCCGCTCAGTCAACGCATACGTGTGGTTGGCCGCGTACTCCCGTACCGAGCGTGGTCGCACCCCAGCACGTGGGCTCTGTTGCGTTGACCGGGGAGAACACCGTCATCGCGCGGGCGCGGCCATGCCTGTTGGGCTCTGGCGCGGATAAGCCTGGCGCCGCATCGAGCACATTGAGCGGGACTTCGCCGGTCCCCCGCGGCGTTCCGAGCTCTCGGGTGTCGGCAGCACCCGGTTGGATCCCGGGATCGCCCTCCCCGCCCTCGCCGGTCGAGGACATGTCTCACCGCCACCTCTGTAGGGGGGAAACCGAAGGTAGCGGCTCCAAAAGTCGGCGTAAAGGGGGAGGGCAGACGGCTCGTGGCACCACCTACGTCCCGCACGGGCATTACTCAGGTCAGTGGCAGATCAGAGCCTCCTGCACTGATCCTCCTTGTTGCCGTCGACGACGTTGCCGCCACCCGTCGGAGCGGGCACGTTGGACTTGCACTGCAGGTTGCCGTTGATGCGGTTGCCATTGATCGCGATGGCACCGTCGTTGGAGAACATCTGCACGTCACCAGTGATCCGGTTGTTGCGGATCGCCGCCGATCCCCCTTGGACGTGCTGAATGCTCCCTCCGACCGACGATCCCCGGATGACTACGCGCCGGGCGTCTTCCGACTGCACGTTGCCGACCACTCGGGCCTGGAATACGCGCACGGTCGCACGGTTCTCCACCTTGATGGTCCCCTTGACCCGGGTGCCGTCGAGGGTGCAGGTCGCCCCCTCGGGTACGCGGACGTTGTCGAGCGTGACCGCCCCGATCGTGTCACGGCAGGTGCGCTCCTCAGCCTGCGCCGGCGCCGCCAGGAGCATCGGCAGCATCAGAGTCCCGGCCGCGGCCGCCATCGTTGTGACCTTGCGGATCATGTCGCCATCTCCTTCTTGTTGTCTGCCCCGCACGATGGGGCAGTCAGGTGAGAGGACGATGGGGCGCACATGAGAGTGCTCTTATCCGGCGCTATGGGCTGACGGATCGCGAGCCAGCCTGCGGATCCGGATCGGATCGAGCACGATGGTCCGTTAGTCGCAGGAATGCCACCGTCGAAGGGGCTCGGCGTGGAGGGACGGTACGACCAGCACGAGGACCATCCGGCGGCTGTCTCTGCCCACTATTCCGACTGGCTCGGCAGCGAGCCCAAGCCGCAGAGCCGCAGCAGGAGCCGCAGGCAGCGGGTCGTCGCCGGCCTTGTGGCCCTGGTGCTTGCGGTGTCCGCAGCCTGGACCCTCACCCGCCCCTCCGACTGGCCGACCGACTGCCGCGTCGGCGGGAACCCGCAGTGGTGCGCCGAGCCGTCGGGAGTCATCACCGACCCAGAGATGACCGGACTGGTTCAGGGCTACTGCCCCGGACTTTCCGGGGTCAGGCACGAGGACGTAAACCCCCGGCCGCTGAGCGAGCTGAACCTGGCCGACGACCGGACGTTCGCGAGGACCTCGGGCAGCGCCGACCAGGGATCGGAGGACGTGCTGCTGGGGCGGCCCGGCAACCTCGCCTGGGTGACCAGGTGGCACGACGGCCTGGTGGAGCTGCGCTGCCCAGGCAGCTCCGCGACGACGCCGAGCCTCCGCCTGGAGGCCGATCAGTTCCGCTCCACGGTCGCGGCTGCCGAACTGACGGACGGGATGCACGTGGACTTCGCCGCGGTAGCCAGGCAGTCCGTCGCCTCAGTGTCCGCGAACCGACCGAACGGCGTCTCGTACGGGTTCGTCACCTGTGACACCGGAGGGATCGACCTGAACGCACCCGAGGTCGGCGACACCTTCTTGTGCAGACTGGAGGTCTACGGAGCAGTGGGCCAGAGTGGCTACCGGGCGTCCTACCGGATCATCGACGACCGCCCCTTCTTCGAGTCGGAGGTGACCATGCCCAGCTCGGCACGTGGGCCCCGATGACGGCCCGTACGTCGGCAGCGCCTGGCACCCTGATCGGCATCGGCCTCGGTGGCTTCATCGACGGCATCGTCTTGCACCAGATCCTGCAGTGGCACCACATGATCAGTCACCAGACCTCGGTCGACACCGTCGTGGGCCTGGAGCAGAACACGTTCTGGGACGGCCTGTTCCACGCCGCTGCCTGGGTCGCGGTGGCGGCAGGGATCGCACTGTTGTGGCACCGATGTCGCGACGACAGCCGGCCCCTGGCGTCTCGCACCCTGTGGGGTTGGGCGTTGTTCGGATGGGGCCTGTTCAACGTGCTGGAGGGTGTGGTCAACCACCACATCCTCGGCGTCCATCACGTACGCGATGATCTGGGCGCGCCGCTCGGTTGGGACCTTGGCTTTCTGGCCCTAGGGCTGTTGCTGATGCTCGGCGGCTACGCGCTTCAGCGAAGCACGCCTGCCGCCTGCTCGAGGTAGCCACCGATAGGCCGCACACCACAGGACTCACCCCTCGTCCCTATTGCGGCTGATACCAGTGTATGCCTAGATTGCGGTGCCTTCCGCTCTCTACCCCAGGACACCGCCCATGAAGCCTCAGCGCATCCCGTTCAGCCGACGACGCAGGACCTCGCTCATCCTCGCCTCCCTCACCGCAGCAGCCCTCACCTCCGGACTGCTCGTCTCCACCGGAGCCGGCGCCGGACCCGAGGGCGAACAGGACGCAGCGAAGACTGAGCTCGACCGTGTTTCGCAGCCGGGCACCACCAAGCTCGTCGTCGTCCATGCCCGCACGCGAGCCGAACGTGTCCGCATCGTCGATCTCGGCGTCGATGCCACCTCGAAGGTGACCCCGCGAGGGCTCGAGGTGATCCTGCACGGTGCCCAGGACGCGCAGGCCCTGCGTGACGCCGGCTTCACATGGAGCGTCAAGGTCAAGGACCTCGGCAAGCTCGTCCGCGCCAACGAGCGCGAAGACGCCGAGTACGCCCGCACGACGAGGCACTCGCCCCTGCCCAGCGGTCGCACGTCGTACCGCTTCCTGGGCGAGTACAACCACGAGATGACCGCCCTGAGCAGGCGGTACCCCGCATTGGTCAAGCCACTCACGCTGCCCCGGCGCAGCGTCGAGGGACGACGGGTACGCGGCATCGAGATCACCACGCAGCCCCACCGGGTCGCGGACGGCAAGCCGGTGTTCCTGCTGATGGGCGCCCACCACGCCCGGGAGTGGCCGAGCAGCGAGCACGCCCTCGAGTACGCCTACGACCTGCTGCAGAACTACCGCAGGCCCGGCGGCGACCCGCGGGCCAAGCGGATCGTGGCCAACACCCGCACGATCATCGTGCCGGTCGTGAACCCGGACGGTTTCGCCGTTTCGCGCAACGCCGAACGCATCGGCGACTTCAGCCTGTTCGACTACGAGATGAAGCGCAAGAACTGCGAGATCTCGGAGAACACCCCCGAGGAGTACCTCGGTGGCACCTGTGCCGACAACCCGGCCGGGCGGCTGCGTGGCACCGACCTGAACCGCAACTACCCCGGCTTCTGGGGCGGCCCGGGTGCCTCGCCGACATGGTCCAGCGACGTCTACCGCGGCGACGGGCCAGGCGACGCGCCCGAGGTGGACAACATCCGCACGCTGATCTCGAACCGCCAGGTCACCACGCTGATCACCAACCACACGTACTCCAACCTGATCCTGCGTCCACCGTCGATCTCCTCGACCGGTGCGGCTCCGGACGAGCCGGTCTACGAGGCACTCGGGGCCCGGATGGCGGCAGCGAACGGCTACACCAACCAGGCGGCCTTCCAGCTGTACGACACGTCCGGCTCGACCGAGGACTGGAGTTACTGGAACACCGGCGGTCTGGGCTTCACCTTCGAGATCGGACCCGACGAGTTCCACCCACCGTTCAGGACCGGAGTCGTCTCCGAGTACGCCGGTCTGGCGCCCGCGGCCGGCGCCGGCACCGGCGGCAACCGGGAGGCGTTCTACCGGATGTCAATGGCCACGCTGAACGACGCGCTGCACTCGCGCATCATCGGCAAGGCCCCGACGAACCACCGGCTCGAGATCCGCAAGCGTTTCATCTCGGCCACCTCACCGGTGCTCGATGCCTCCGGCGGCGAGGGCCCGCAGCGCTAACACGAGGACATCCTCACGAGCAGACTGCGCAGTACGGGCGGTGCGTTCGAGTGGGACGTCAACCCGTCGACCCGCCCGCTGGTGGCCGGCCGCTACGGCCGTGACCCCCAGGCCCCGCCGCAGGACGACGTGGAGCTGACCAACCCCGACGGCATCCCTGCCGTGGGGGAGTCCGAGGAGACGACCTTCACCGTCGAGGGCCTGCCAGAGGCGGACAACGCCAGCGCCACGGTCGAGATCGGGTGGCCAGGTGGCGGCGACCCGGTGGACATCGACTGGGACGTGTTCGTCTACGACTCCGAGGGCAACCAGGTCGCCGTGGCCGCGTCACTGGACAACCCGGAGGAGGCGGTGCTCGTGGACCCGGTGCCCGGTGAGTACACCGTGCTGGTGAACAACTACGCCGGCGGTTCGGAGGAGTACGACTGGTCCGGTTCGGTGACGTTCGATGGACCGACCCCGGCGGCGTACACGGGTCTGAAGGAAGCCTGGGTGCTCACCTGCACCGACCTGCGCACGGGCCGTATCAAGGGGACCCGGGAGGTCATCGTCGACCGCGGCAAGGTGGCCCGGGTGGGCCGCATCTGCGACGACCAGCCTCGGGCGGTCGTGCAGTGACGCGCACCGGCTGACGCAGCACCTGCCGGTCGGCGGCCGCACGGCCTGTGCGGTCGCCGGCCGGCCCATCTCCCCTGCTACAACTGGTGCATGCCAGATCTCTACATCGACGGTATGTGGGTGCCCGCGTCCGGTGCCGGCACACGCGACACGATCAACCCGTTCGACGGGTCGGTGGTGCAGACCGTCGACGAGGCGAGTGCCGCCGACGCCGTCGCCGCGGTGGAGGCAGCGCGCCGGGCGTTCGACACCGGCCCGTGGCCGCGGACGCCGATCGCCGAGCGGTCCGCGACGCTGACCCGGGTCGCGGGCCTGCTGCAGCGTGACCGCGAGCAGATCGCGCGGACCGAGACCCTGGACACCGGCAAGACGCTGGTCGAGGCCCGGCAGGACGTCGACGACGTGACGGCCGTGTTCGGCTGGTTCGCCGAGCACGCGCTGTCCCAACGCGATCGCGTGGTCGAGACCGGCAATCCTGACGTGCACAGCCGGGTGGTCCGCGAGCCGGTCGGGGTGTGCAGCCTGATCGGCCCGTGGAACTACCCGCTGCTGCAGATCTCCTGGAAGGTCGCTCCCGCGCTGGTCGCCGGCTGCACGAGTGTCGTCAAGCCCAGCGAGGTGACCCCGCTGAGCACGATCCATCTCGTCCGGCTGATCGCCGAAGCCGGTGTCCCAGCCGGTGTCGTCAACCTCGTGCTCGGTGCCGGCGCAGCGGTCGGACCCACGCTCGTCGAGCACGACGCCGTCGACCTGGTGTCGTTCACCGGCGGCCTGATGACAGGTCGGGCCATCCTGCGGGGTGCGGCGCAGACCATCAAGAGGACAGCCGTGGAGCTGGGCGGCAAGAACCCGCACATCGTGTTCGCCGACGTGGACTTCGACACCGTGGTCGACCAGGTGCTGACGGGCGTGTTCCTGCACGCCGGACAGGTGTGCTCGGCCGGCACCCGCCTGATCGTGGAGCGCTCGATCGCCGACGACCTGGTGGCCGCGGTCGCGTCGCGGGCGGAACGGATCGTCCTCGGCAACGGCCTGGACGAGGCATCGGAGTCCGGACCGCTCGTGTCCGCGGAGCACCGCGCCAAGGTCGAGGAGTACGTACGGGTGGGCACCGCTGAGGGCGCGAGGCTGGTGACCGGAGGTCGTCGCCCCGAGGACCCGACGCTCGCCCGCGGCTACTTCTACCTGCCGACGATCTTCGACGACTGCAGTCGCGACATGCGCATCGTGCAGGACGAGACGTTCGGACCGATCCTGACCGTCGAACGCTTCGACACCGAGCAGGAGGCGATCGTACTCGGCAACGACACCGAGTACGGGTTGGCCGGCGCAGTGTGGACCGGCGACGAGGAGCGGGGGGACAGGGTCGCGGCTGGGCTGCGTCACGGCACCGTCTGGATCAACGACTTCGGCTACTACGTCCCGCAGGCGGAGTGGGGCGGCTTCAAGCGCTCGGGAAACGGCCGCGAGCTCGGCGTGGCCGGTCTCGAGGAGTACCAGGAGCTCAAGCACGTCTGGCGCAACACCAGACCTGGACCCGCCGGCCGGTTCACCAGCTGAGTGGCTCAGCCCGGACGGTGCGTACGCACGAGCCGGCTGACGACGTAGTAGGCGACGCCGAGCAGCACCGCGCCGATCACGATGACCTGCAGGGTGCCCGCGTACGGTTCCACGTCGGCCCAGTTCTCCCCGAGCCAGTAGCCGGCGAGGACGAAGATGGCGTTCCAGATGGC
>JACCXZ010000058.1 GCA_013696745.1 Nocardioidaceae bacterium
GGCCGGGTCGCCGAGGGTCACGGCGAGAACGGGGTGAGTCATGGGCGTCTCCTTGGAGGACGAGGCGGTCATCAGGTGGTCTCGCGGGACTGGGCGGGCTGGACGCGGCGGCGGCGGCCGTCGGCGGTGATCATCGCGACCGTGCCCGACCCCTGCGCGACCCGCACCACCGAGGCGATGATGAACGGCACCATGACCCCCGGCAGGCTGATCGCCGCGACCGCCGCGGCGAGCTCGTCTCCGACGCCGGAGTCACGCAGCACCTGGCCGAGTGCGCCGCCGGCGCCGGTGATCAGGATGATGAGGCCCGCCGACGCCGCGGCCTCGGACAGCCAACCGCCGACCTGGGTCTTGGAGACCCAGCGGGGCAGCAGGCCGTAGACCGCGAGCACGATGCCGATGAGCAGCGCGACGACCGGGTTGCCGACGAAGGCGAGGGCTGCGACCAGGGTGGAGGGCTCGTACGGGTCCTCGGGACCCAGTGCGCCCTGGGAGTTGCGCTCGATCGCCGTCGCCGCGGTGTTGAGCACGATGAGTAGCAGCGGGACCAGGAGCGGAAGCGAAGCCATCCAGGCGGACACGCGGTGCGGCGGCTCATCTGCCGGCGGGGGTCCGAGCGCCTCGGCTGGGTCGCGTTCCTCCGGCTGGTCCTCGCGAACCGGATCCGTACCGGTTCCGGTTCCGGTTCCGGCCCCGGACCCGGCGCTCGCGGTCGCCGTCCCGTGACCGCCGACCGACACGGTGCCGTACACCGCCTCGCGGATCTCCGGCGACACCTCGTCCTCGAGCTTGGACCCATCCAGGTCGCGTACAGGATCACGATCGGCAGCAGGAGCACCGAGAAGACGAGCCCGACCAGGATCAGCCCACCCAGGATCGCACCGAGGATCCCTGCGACGCCCAGCGGGCCCGGTGTCGGCGGCACCAGGTGGTGGGTCAGCGTCATGCCGCAGCCGAGCGCGAGTGCCAGCGTGACGTAGCCGGCGCGCTTGCGGCGGGCGATCGAGCGGGCCAGCGGGTTTCATGATCACGTAGCCGGAGTCGCAGAACACCGGGATGGAGACCAGCGCACCGGTCCCGCCCATCGCCCACGACTCACGGCCCTTGCCGAGGGCCCGGACGAACGCCCGGGCCAGCGCGTCGGCTGCCCCGGAGACCTCGAGGATCTTGCCGACCCCGACCCCGACCCCGACCCCGACCCCGACCCCGACCCCGACGCCGAGCCCGATCACGATGCCGATGGCGCCGAGGGTGGTGCCGAATCCGGTGGTGATGGAGGCGAGCGTGGTCGCCGACGACCCGGCGATCGAGCCGGTGATGATGGCGGCCATCAGCAGTCCCACGAAGGCATCGAGCCGGGTGAACAGCACGATCACCAGGATGCTGGCGATACCGATGACGAGGGCAGCCAGGAGTTGCAGGTCCATGGTGGGTCCTTTGGGTGTCCGGGAGCGTGAGCCGGAGCACTCTGCCATCTCGTACTGCACAGGTCCGGCTCAGCTTTCCCGCGGCAGCGGATCACGAACGCGTGATCCCGACCACCGCACGGCTCAGTAGACCGTCACGACGGGTCTCGGCGCGGACGGCACCACCAGCAGCTTCATGCCCGCCTCCCGTGGCGTCCGGTCGGCCTTGCGGTGGTTGCAGCGGAGACAGGCAGCGACGCAGTTCTCCCAGGTCAGTGGCCCACCGCGGCTGCGCGGCACGATGTGGTCCACGGTCTCGGCAGGACCCCGGCAGTAGGCGCAACGGCGGTCGCGCGCCTTCACCGCCCGCTTGGTGCAGCGCGGCACGCCCTGGTGGATCCAGCGCATCACCACGTAGCGGACCAGGCGCAGCACCCGCGGCACGACGTACGGCCCGATCGTCGCCTCGCCCGACTCCTCCACCACCGCCACCTGACGCACCAGCATACGGATCGCGTGCGGGACCGACACGCGGTGCAGCGGCTCATAGCTGGCGTTGAGGACGAGCACGTGATCGACCACGGTGCGCATCCCTTCGGCTGGTCGGGCAGACGGGATCAGTCTGCTCGATCCGGTCCCGGCCGAGAAGGGCTTTTGGCCAGAGTCAGCCGGTGATGCGGGCCAGCGTGCGAATGACGGTTCCGTACCCAGGCGCTCGCTGCCCACACCCCCTCGGTGGCGCATCGGTTGGACCAGGGTGTACCGTCCGGCGTTAGGCAAGGCAACCCTTGGTGTCCGACCCGGGCTCCGGAGCACGAAGGACGTCGACATGTTCGTCGCGAACTACCTGATCGGCCTGCGGGAGGGTCTCGAGGCGGCACTCGTCGTCAGCATCCTGGTGGCTTATCTCGTGAAGTCCGGGCGTCGGGACCTGTTGCCGCAGATCTGGGCCGGCGTGGGCGTCGCCGTCGTCGTGTCGTTGAGCTTCGGCGCGCTGTTGACGTACGGGCCCAACGGCCTCACGTTTCGTGCCCAGGAGGCCATCGGCGGCTCGCTGTCCATCGTGGCCGTCGGCCTGGTGACCTGGATGATCCTGTGGATGGCGTGCACCGCTCGGCACCACAAGTCCGAGCTCGAGGGCCGGCTCGGTGCCGCGGTCGCGACCGGTCGGTACGCCGTGCTGGTCATGGCACTGTTCGCGGTCGGGAGGGAGGGCCTCGAGACGGCGCTCTTCCTGTGGTCGACGACGCAGCAGGCGACCTCGACCACGGTGCCGATCGCGGGCGCGGGGATCGGTATTGCCACGTCGGTCGCGCTCGGCTGGCTGATCTACCGCGGGGCGGTGCGGCTCAACCTGCGTACCTTCTTCGCCTGGACCGGTGCGTTCCTGGTGCTGGTGGCCGGCGGGGTCCTCGCTTACGGCATCCACGACCTGCAGGAGGCACGACTCCTGCCGGGGCTGTCCGACCTCGCCTTCGACGTCTCGGCCGCGGTGCCTCCCACCAGCTGGTACGGAACCCTGCTCAAGGGTGTCTTCAACTTCTCCCCGGCCACGACCACGCTCGAGCTGCTCGCCTGGGTGCTGTACGTGGTGCCCGTCATGTACATCTTTGTTCGCATCGTGCGCGGCCAGGCGCCCCGGCCGGCCGTCTCGGCACCCGTCACCTCTGTTGGAGGAAACCGATGACCCGACGACCGCTGGCGGTGTCGGCAGCCGTGCTGCTGACCCTGTCCGTCGCCGCCTGCACCGACAACTCTGCGACGTCCGCCGACGGGGACGGGGCACTGAGCGTCGAGTCGACTGCCGACGCCTGCGAGGTGTCCGCGGCACAAGCGCCGTCGGGCACCCTGACGTTCTCGGTGACCAACAGCGGGGACGACGTTACCGAGTTCTACCTGCTCGGCGAGGACGGCCTGCGGATCATCTCCGAGGTCGAGAACATCGGTCCTGGGCTGACGCGCGACCTGGTCGTGCAGGCCGGCCCGGGCAAGTACTTCACTGCCTGCAAGCCCGGCATGGTTGGTGAGGGCATCCGGCACGCGTTCACCGTGACGGACTCCGGTGCCGAGGTCGGGCCCAGCGGCGCGGTCGGCGAGCAGCTCGCCGCGGCGGAGGAGTCCTACGTCGCCTACGTCAAGGACCAGGCCGGCACGCTGGTCGCAAAGACCGAGGAGTTCGCCGAGCTGTACACCTCCGGAGACGACGCCGCTGCACGCGCTGCCTACGCACCGACGCGTGTGCACTGGGAGCGGATCGAGCCCGTCGCCGAGAGCTTCGGCGACCTCGACCCGCTGCTCGACCTGCGGGAGGCCGACCTGGAGGCTGGCCAGGAATGGAGTGGCTGGCACTACATCGAGAAGGATCTCTGGCCGCCGGCGTCCGGCTACACCGCGCTCAGCCAGGCCGAGCGGGAAGCGGCCGCGGCCGACCTCGTCGACAACACCCGGCGACTGGTCGAGCAGGTCAACGCCGCCGACTTCTCCTTCGAGGCGTTCCAGATCGGCAACGGCTCCAAGGAGCTGCTCGACGAGATCGCCTCGGGCAAGGTCACCGGTGAGGAGGAGATCTGGTCGCACACCGACCTGTGGGACTTCCAGGCCAACGTCGACGGTGCCTACGTCGCCTTCGAGGTGCTGCGCGACGTGGCGCAGACGGAGGACCCGGCGCTCGTCGAGACGCTGGAGACCCGGTTCGCCGACCTCGAGTCACTGCTGGCGGAGCAGGGCAGCTACCAGGAGGGCTTCACGTCGTACGAGGACCTGAGCGACGTCGAGGTGCGCGAGCTCGCCGCTGCCGTCGACGCGGTGGGTGAGCCGTTGTCGAACCTCACTGCTACCGTCACCGACGCGGCCTGAGATGCACACCGGCGGGAGCGGGTTCTCGCGCCGTCGGCTGCTCGGGCTGGCCGCCGGCGGTGCCGTCGCGGCAGGCGGGACCGCGGGCGGCTTCGTGCTGGGGCGCGAGACGGGGCCCGCTGTGGCTGCGTCCGCGGTCGACACCTACCCGTTCCTCGGGGTGCACCAGGCGGGCATCATCACCCCGGCGCAGGGGCGCATGCACACGGCAGCCTTCGACGTGACCAGCGACTCCGTCGACGACCTGGTCTCGCTGCTGCGCCGCTGGACGGCCATGGCGGCACGGCTGACCCAGGGGGACCCGGCCGGCGAGTACGGACCCGCGTCCGGACCGTACGACGCGCCGCCGGACGACACCGGGGAGGCCATGGGGCTGTCACCGAGCGGACTGACGCTCACCTTCGGCTTCGGCCGCTCGATCTTCGTCTCCGACGGTGCGGACCGCTTCGGACTCGCCGACCGGCTGCCGGCTGCGTTCGTGGAGCTGCCGCACTTCCCCCAGGACGCGCTCGAGCCGGCCCGCTGTGGCGGCGACCTGATCGTGCAGGCTTGTGCGGACGACCCGCAGGTCGCCGTCCACGCGATCCGCAACCTGTCCCGCACCGCCTTCGGCACGGCCACGATCCGCTGGAGCCAGCTCGGGTACGGCCGCACGTCGTCGACGTCGCGGACCCAGGAGACGCCGCGCAACCTGTTCGGCTTCAAGGACGGCACCGCCAACGTCATGGCCGAGGACTCCGACCTGTTGGCCGAGCACGTCTGGGTCCGTGCCGCCGATGCGGAGCCCGACGCCGGCAGCTCGGACTGGATGACGGGCGGTTCCTACCTCGCCGCCCGGCGGATCCGGATGATCGTCGAGACCTGGGACCGTACTTCGCTGGGCGAGCAGGAGGCCATCGTCGGTCGTACCAAGGGCGAGGGCGCACCGCTCAGCGGGGGCACCGAGTCCAGCGAGCCCGACTTCGCGCTGGCCGGGCGCGGCGACGTCCCGCTGATCGCGCCGCGGTCGCACCTGCGGCTCGCGCACCCGTCCTCGCACGGCGGAGCGATGATGCTGCGCCGCGGCTACAACTACACCGATGGCAGTGACGAGCTGGGACGGCTCGACGCCGGCTTGTTCTTCGTGGCGTTCGTCCGCGACCCGCGTACTCACTACATACCGGTCCAGAACACGCTGTCGCGCGAGGACGTGATGATGGAGTACCTCCGCCACACCGGTTCCGGTCTGTTCGCGGTCCCACCGGGTGTGCCCGAGGGGTCACGACTGGATGCCGACGACGGGGCGTTCGTCGGTGCGGCGCTGTTCAGGCGCACTTCATCAGCGTGAAGACAGCCGGCGTCCACGTGTCCAACATCCTGCGCAAGCTCGGTGTGGCGCACCGCGAGGAGGCGGCTCGGGGTCGTGCACCGGCTCGGACTCAGCCACCACTGACCACATGCCCTCGCCCTCACCGCTCGCCGACGTCGCTGACCCGGACCACCGCAGCGCCCACCTCGTCGGACGCCTCGAGGTCCACCTCGGCGCTGATTCCCCAGTCGTGGTGGCCCTCGGGGTCGTTGAAGATCTGACGGACATCCCAGACCTGAGTCTGCTCGTCGATGACCAGGAGTCCTGGTCCGCGAGCGGTGGGACTGT
>JACCXZ010000065.1 GCA_013696745.1 Nocardioidaceae bacterium
TCACCCAGACGTTGTCGCCGCTGACGCCCAGGAAGCACGCCCCCATGATGTCGCCGTCCGCCTCGGCGACCAGCAGGTGCCAGGGCGCGAAGCCCGGACGTCCGAGCACCGTGCTGGCCCAGTCCTCGAATGTGGTCGGGTCGCGATTCGGCCACTCGTCGAACGCGTCCTCGATGACGCGGTGCACGGCGCGCTCCTCGCCCGGCCGGTACGGACGCACCGTGACGCCGGACGGTGTGGCGGCATCACCGGCCAGCTCGTCCTCGGGGCCCAAGGTGAGCACCCACGAGGTCCAAAGCAGTTCGTACCCTCGCTTGCGCAAGAGCGACTGCGCGCCTTCGTTGCGGGCGGCAACGCTCTGGCCGATCCTGCGCGCACCCGACTCTCGCGCGCGCTGCTCGGTCCACCCGACCAGCACGGTGCCGACCCCGCGGCCCCGGTGCTCGGGGTGGACGTCGGCCTCGGCCCGACTGCCCTGCGAGACCTCCGCAAAGCCGACCATCCCCTGCCGGTCGAAGACTCCGAGGCTGTCGACGCTCAGGTCGAAGCTCGGGCGCTGCCAGTCGCCGATGATGTCCTCGACCTCGATCAGCGCCTCGCCGAGATCGTGCTCCTCGGCCGCTCGGACCACCTCGTAGACCGCCGAGGCATCACTGCTACGAAGCGCCCGTGCCTGCACGCCGAAAGGCAGGCCGGGCAGCGCGGTGCTGTGCAGGGAGGTCATCACCGGAGCATGGCAGCGCGCCGGCGGCGTGCGCCACCCAATAGCGCCGGCGTAGTCTCGTCGCCGTCCCCAGCGCCGTCTCCAGGAGGATTCATGCCCCACACCCCCGATCACGACCGAGAGTCCAGGGTCATCGAGGCCGTCCACGGCCAGCTGCTCATCGGGGGGCAGTGGCGCGACGCCTCGCAGAACACGACCTTCGAGGTGGAGGACCCGTCCACCGGCGCAACGCTGACGCGAGTCGCCGACGCCGGCCCAGCGGACGGCGTCGCCGCACTCGACGCCGCTGTGGCCACCCAGGCCTCCTGGGCGGCCACCCCACCACGGGACCGTGGTGAGATCCTGCGCAGGGCGTACGAGCTGATCGTGGCCCGCACCGACGACCTCGCGCTGCTGATGACCCTGGAGATGGGCAAGCCGCTCACCGAGAGCAAGGCCGAGATCGGGTACGGCGCGGAGTTCTTCCGCTGGTTCGCCGAGGAGGCGGTACGCATCGCGGGGCGCTACTCGGTGGCGCCCAACGGTGCCACCCGGCTGCTGACCACCAAGCAGCCGGTGGGCCCCTGCCTGATGATCACGCCGTGGAACTTTCCGCTGGCCATGGGTACCCGCAAGATCGGCCCCGCTGTCGCCGCGGGCTGCACGATGGTCGTCAAGCCGGCCTCGCTGACGCCGCTGTGCATGCTCGCGCTGGCCGACATCCTGACCGAGGCCGGACTGCCCGAGGGGGTGCTCAACGTCGTCACCACCACGTCCACAGGCGAGGTGATGGAGCCGCTGATCCGTGACCCCCGGCTGCGCAAGCTGACGTTCACCGGCTCCACCGGTGTGGGCCGACGCCTGGTGGAGCAGTCCGCACAAGGGTTGCTCCGGCTGTCGATGGAGCTCGGTGGGAACGCGCCGTTCCTGGTCTTCGGCGACGCCGACATTGACGCAGCCGTCGACGGCGCGATGCTGGCAAAGATGCGCAACATGGGTGAGGCGTGCACGGCAGCCAACCGATTCATCGTGCACGACTCGGTGGCCGAGGAGTTCACCGACAAGCTCGGGCAACGGATGTCCGCACTGGTCGTCGGACGCGGCACCGAGGAGGGCGTCGACGTCGGCCCCATGGTGCAGGCCTCCGAGCGGGACAAGATCGTCGAGCTCGTGTCGGATGCCGTGTCCGCCGGCGGTGACGTCGTCGTGGGCGGCAGCACTCCGGACGGCGACGGCTACTTCTACACCCCGACCGTGCTCGCCAACGTGCCGCAGACTACTCGGATCTTCCGCGAGGAGATCTTCGGTCCGGTTGCCCCGGTCTACCGCTTCAGCGACGACGACCAGGGCATCGAGATGGCGAACGACACCGAGTTCGGGCTGGTCGCCTACGCGTACGCCCGCGACCTCAGCCTCGCCCTGCGGGTGGCCGAGCGCCTGGAGACCGGCATGGTCGGCATCAACCAGGGCGTCGTCTCCAACCCGGCGGCACCGTTCGGTGGCGTGAAGTCCTCCGGCTTCGGGCGCGAGGGGGGCGCCGAGGGCATCGAGGAGTACCTGGAGACCAAGTACGTCGGCCTGGCGCTGTGACGTGAACGCGCGAGGGGTGAGCGGCATGACTGCTCCGGCGCCT
>JACCXZ010000164.1 GCA_013696745.1 Nocardioidaceae bacterium
CCCGAGTCCTGTGTCCGCGCCTGGATTGAGGAGAAGCTCCATGGTTAGGCCGACGCAGCCGCTGGGCACCTTCGGCAAGATCACGGTCAAGCGAACCAGGACCGGGCACGTCGCCACTACTCGGTTCCGCGAGCTCAACGGCTCGTACCGTCGCGTCACCGCCAACGGCGAGACCGCCATGTCCGCAGAAAACCGGTTGAAGGAGAAGATCGCGGCTGGCCTGCCGTCGCAGGCGGAGGGCGACCTCAAGCCTGGCGACGCGCACCTCGGCCTCAACGGGGGCCTGGTCGCGGATGGCCTTGATCTCGCGGGCTCGCCTCATCCGGCCCACGAGCACGTCCAGGTCGTCGAGCCGAAAGGCGCCGTGTAGCTCCGAGGTCATGCCGGTCAACGGGTTGGGAGCCCCGACCCGCACATCACAGAGGGGGACAGCCGCCATGGCCGACCAGTACCGCACCACCACCAGCCGCGACTGCGCGGAGGGCCACCTCACCGGCGACGTGTGTGAGATCCAGGCGGCGATGGACCGCCAAAGCGAGCGCATCGAGGACGGCACCTCGCCGAACCGGTCGAGCGTGGAGGCCCAGAAGGCCCCGAACTTCGAGCTGGTCCCGGTCAGCCGCGCCATCTGCCCGTCGATGAGGTCGCTGAAGACGAACGCCGTGATCACCAGGACCCCGGTCAGCAGCATCCCCTGCGGGAAGAACACCAGCGCCCCCGCGCACACGCCGAGCGTGCCGACGAAGGTCACCGCGTCGGGGCTGACGCCCAGCTTGATGAAGAAATGGACGAAGGGGGCCAGGACCACGCCCTGCCAGAAGTCCTTGAATCGGTCGAGCATGCCCGGAGGCTAGTACGCCACCTTGGGCTAGATGGTCTGGACCACGCGTCGGCGGCGCGTCGCGGCGACGGGGCCGCCTCCGCTGAGCACCAGCCCGAACCCATGGACCGGCTCGTCGAGCCCCTCGACCTCGATGTCGTCCTCGAAGGAGTCGACCTGACGACCGAAGGCGTTGCGTCGCACGGTGATGTCGAGGCCGCCGATCGTCTCCTGGCCGGCGGCGCCGTCCTCGATCCGGTCGGCGAGCAGGATCATCCCCGCGCAGGTGCCCAGGGTGGGCATGCCGTCCGCGATCCGCTCGCGCAACGGCTCCAGGAGCCCGAAGATGCCGGCGAGCTTGGCCATCGTGGTCGACTCACCGCCGGGCAGAACCAGCGCGTCACACGCCTCCAGTTCCAGCGGACGACGAACCGGCGCGGCGTTCACTCCCGGCCGGGACAGCGCGTCGAGGTGCTCGCGGACGTCGCCCTGCAAGGCCAGCACGCCGATCGTGGGCGAGGTGGTGGACGGCACGCCGAGCAGTGTAGGAGCGCCTCGGTGCTGCCTAGGAACAGAGGCTGGCGACGGCAACCGTGTAGGTGCGAGTGACAGAGGCGATGGAAGACCACGTCGTCGACCCGAAGTCGCGGTTGGTGACGACCCATGCGGTCCCACTCGAGGTTGCGGTCGTGATGGTCTTAGTGGTTGTCGGTGCCAAGACATCGACCGTCGACACACCGCCCGTGCCGTAGTGCACCGTATAGCTCGTGGCCCCGGCCACGGCCGTCCAGTTAAAGGTGACCGACAGCACTCCGACGGCCCCGCATGTGAACGTCGCCGGCGTCGAGATCGTGCCTGCCGTGAAAGTCGTTCCGGTGACATTGGCCGGGTCGGTCCACGGGGCCGCCCAGCTCGGCGACGGCCCCAGTACGCCGACCGCCACCACAGCGAGGGAGAGTGCCGCAGGGAGCGCCCGGCGACGAGCCGGCGGAGCACGTCGGCGCGCCGGCTTCTTCCGGGTGGGGGCGGGCGGGCCACCTTCCCCCGGACGCTTGCCCCGGAAGGCGACCGAGAGCAGGAGCGCGGCGTAGAGGCCGAGCATGAAGACGCCGATCGGTCCGGTGAGCCACCCGATGGCGTAGCCGAGCAGCGGCACATGGAAGAGCACCCGCTCGGCCTCCGTGACCGTGTAGACCTCCCCGTCGGGCTTCTCGTTCGCGTCGCCCTGGAGCGTCAGCTGACGTTGGTCCCCCTGGGCCGCGACGTTGACGAGGCGGTGGGTCACCCGCGTGCCGCTCGCGTCGAGCACCGAGACGATGTCGCCGCGGTGCAGCTCGGAGGCCGGCACCGTGCGCGACAGGGCGAGGTCCCCGGTGTGGATGGCCGGCGCCATCGAGCCGGACCGGAAGACCAGCGGCCGCACCCCGAAGGCCACGCTCGCCAGCATCACGACCAGGCAGAGCACGCCCAGGACCGCCCCAGCGGTCAGGACGACCTCCCGGACGGTGCGGACAGCTGCCCTGCGGGTCATGAGACGTCCGAGGTCCCGGTGGCGGTGAAGGTCGCGTTGGCGGTCTTGCCCTGCAGACTGCTCGGCGCGGCGGAGTCGAAGGTGATCTGGAAGCACAGGGCCTCGGTGCCTGCCGCCGCAAGCGGACCGCGCCGCGTCCCGATGATCGCGGTGGAGGTCACATTGGTGAGCGCGGTCGGCCCGAAGATGGTGGTGCCACCGGTGCAGGTCGAGCTTTTCCCGGTCCCGGACCTCGTGCCCGCAGCGACGACGGTGAGCTTGAGCGCAGCAGCCGTGTTGTACGCCGCGGCTTCGGTGCCCGTGAGTCCTCCGGTCAGGGTGTACTTGAGCGCCGCCGTGCCGTTGTTCTTGATGGTGAGGACCTCGGCGGAGGTGTTGCCCGGCACCATGGCAGACATCGCGAGCGTGGTCGTCGAGGGTGCGTCAGAGTTGTTGACCTGGAGGTCCAGCGTGCCTGCGGTGAACGACGTGCCGCTGATGACCACGTCGTCGGTCCAGAACGCGAACGTCCCCGTCGCGCCCACCAAGAGCACGACGCCGAGCCCGAGGACCGCGCGGACCCGGGGCGAGCCAGCGAGCCGTGGACGACGGAGCCTTGCAGCAGCATGGCTAGACATGGACTTTCTCCTGCTCCTCGATCGTTTCGTCCGGACGCCTCAGGCGCCGGCGGATCGCCTTGATGTATACGGATGCGGCGTACGCGAGCAGCAGACCGGCCAGGGAGTAGACCCCCACCTGTCTCTGGTC
>JACCXZ010000167.1 GCA_013696745.1 Nocardioidaceae bacterium
GCGCGCATCGGTGACGTCGGCGCCTCACGCCGGTCGAGTGCTGGTCAGTGCGCGTGATACCCGCGGTAGAACTCGAACACGAAGCCCAACAGCGTGATGCCCCCGATGCCGACACCGATGATGAACAGCCACCAGCCGAAGATGAATCCCAGCGCCATGACGCTGATCGCCCCGGCGCAGAACAGCGGCCACCAGCTGAACGGTGGGAAGAACCCTAGTTCACCGGCACCGTCGGCGATCTCGGCGTCATTGCGGTCCTCGGGACGATCAGGGATCTGCTTGGCCACGACCCCCAGGAAGAAGGCCAGCAGCCACGCCAGCAGTGACGTCATCACCAGCGCACTCGTTCCGGTGGGATCTCTGGCCATCAGCCAGTAGATCGGCGTGACCACGGTGAAGAAGATCCCACAGGAGGCGATGGTCCAGGTCTCGACCTTCATCGGTCCCTCCGGTCGTTGCCGGCGGAGCCTTCGGACCGTCCCTCGCCCTCCGCGACGTCCTTGAGGTGTCCTCGCCGACCCGACACGTCGGGACCGTCGAAGTAGCGCTCATTGCCCAAGGACTCGTTGTCGGCAAGCTCCAAGGCCGCGACGTCGGGGTGGTGGAGGTCGAATGCGGGGCTCTCCGAACGGATCCGCGGCAGCGTGACGAAGTTGTGCCGCGGCGGAGGCGAGGACGTCGCCCATTCCAGCGACCGGCCCCAGCCCCAGGGATCGTCGATGTTGACCAGCGGGGCGTCGCGAGACTTCCATAGGTTGTACGCGAACGGGATCATCGACGCACCCAGTAGGAACGCTCCGATGGACGACACCTCGTTGAGCGTGGTGAACCCGTCGGTCGGGAAGTAGTCGGAGTAGCGACGTGGCATTCCCTCGGCTCCCAGCCAGTGCTGCACCATGAACGTCAGGTGGAAACCGATGAACAGCATCCAGAAGTGGATCTTGCCCAGGCGCTCGTCCAGCATCCGGCCGGTGAACTTCGGCCACCAGAAGTAGAAGCCGGCAAACATCGCGAACACCACCGTCCCGAACACCACGTAGTGGAAGTGCGCGACCACGAAGTAGCTGTCCGACAGCGCGAAGTCCAACGGAGGCGACGCCAGGATGATGCCGGTGAGCCCGCCGAACAGGAACGTGGTGAGGAACCCGACCGCCCACAGCATCGGCGTGTCGAGGCTCACCGACCCGCCCCACATGGTGCCGATCCAGTTGAAGAACTTGACTCCGGTGGGGATGGCGATGAGGAAGGTCATGAGCGAGAAGAAGTAGAGGTTGACCGCGCCCGTGACGTACATGTGGTGCGCCCACACCGCGACCGAGAGCGCCGCGATGCTCAGCGTCGCGGCCACGAGTCCGACATAGCCGAAGATCGGCTTGCGGCTGAACACGGGCAGGATCTCGGTGATGATGCCGAAGAACGGCAACGCGATGATGTAGACCTCGGGATGACCGAAGAACCAGAAGAGGTGCTGCCAGAGCAGCGCACCGCCGGTCGAGGCGTCGAAGATGTTGGAGCCCAGCCGTCGGTCCGACTCGAGCATCAACAGCGCACCGGCGAGGATCGGGAACGCGATCAGCACCAGCAGGCTGGTGACCAGGATGTTCCAGGTGAAGATCGGCATCCGGAACATCGTCATGCCCGGTGCCCGCATGCAGAAGATCGTGGTGACGAAGTTGACCGCACCGAGGATCGTGCCCAGACCCGCGAGGTACAGACCCAGGATCCACAGGTCACCGCCGACCCCCGGGGAGTGGATTGCGTTCGACAGCGGGACGTAGGCGAACCAACCGAACGACGCCGCCCCACCGGGTACCACGAAGCCCAGGCAGACGATGAGCCCACCGAACAGGTAGAGCCAGTAGCTGAACATGTTCAGCCGCGGAAATGCCACATCCGGGGCGCCGATCTGCAGCGGCATGATCGCATTCGCGAATCCCGCGAACAGCGGGGTCGCGAACAGCAGCAACATGATCGTGCCGTGCATCGTGAACAACTGGTTGTACGTCTCGTCGGCGACGAACTGGTTGCCTGAACGCGCCAGCTCGGCGCGGATGATCAGCGCCAGCACTCCGCCCAGCAGGAAGAACCCGAAGGACGTGACGAAGTACAGGTTGCCGATCACCTTGTGATCGGTCGTCGTGAGGTACCGCATCGCAACGGTGCCGATGGTGCGCTGCTTGCGCTCGGTGGTGACCCGCGCTGCCGCGCCGGGGATCTCAGCTGTGGTCACTGCTCCGACTCCTGATCAAGACCGACGACGGTGGTGGAGTCCGCGGCGCCGCTCGGGTCGCCCACCTGGCCGGCCTGCTCGAGCTCGGCCAGGTGCTCGTCGTACTCCTCGCGCGAGACGATGTGCACGTCGAACAACATCCGCGCGTGGAAGGTGCCGCACAGCTCGGCGCAGCGGCCCCTGAAGACACCTTCTCGGGTCGGCGTCACGTCGAACGTGCTGCTGCGTCCGGGCAGGACGTCCCGCTTGAAGTAGAACTCCGGGACCCAGAAGGAGTGGATGACGTCGGGTGAATCCAGGGTGAAGCGCACCGTCTCGTCCACCGGCAGGTAGAGCTCGGTGAGTTCGTCCGGAGTGCCGAGGTCGAACACGTCGGTGTCCCCGCCGATCGCCTCTCCGTCCTGGTAGACGAAGGTCCAGGCCCACTTCGCCCCGACGACACTGATCTCGTGCTCGGGCTCGGCGACGTCCGCCTCGACGTCCTCCTGGGCCTGGACGGTGAAGAAGAACAGGACGGCGATGACGATGATCGGCGCGATCGTGTACAGCACCTCGATGGGCAGGTTGTAACGCGTCTGCGCCGGAATCTCGGAGTCGGAGCGACGGCGGTAGTGCAGCACGGACCACACGATCATGCCGAAGACCCCGATCCCGATGATTCCGGCGGCGATCCAGGCCCCGATCCAGAGCTCGAAGATGGCGTCGGTGCGATCGGAGGCGCCCTGTGGCAGGGCGAGCCGCAGGAACTCGCTGTCGCTGTCCTGTGAGCACCCGCTCAGCGCCAGTACGCCTGCTACCAGGACCGTGACCTGGAGACGTCGTGCCATACCGCGGTGCGGGCGTACGGCCGCACCCTGCGTATGGTCACGGATGGAAGAGGGATCGAGACCCACGGGCTGCCTTCCTCGTCGACCCGGTCGATAGGCAGAACCCTACTCCAGCGGGATGCCCGATGCGGGGTCAGGTCGGGCTCCTACGACGCAGCGTCGTTGACGCCCCGGATCAATCCTGGAGGAAGCGGAAGTGCGGTGACACGTCGGCTGCCGTCGGGGCACCGTACGACGCTGCGATCCGAGCCAGGAAGGCGTCTCGGTCGAGGGTGTACTCCTGGGTGCCGGTGGTCTCCACGACGCTGGCTGCGATCGCGCATCCCACCTGGGCGGCACGCTCGAGATCCAGCCCGACCTCGATCGAGGCGAGGAAGCCGGCCCGAAATGCGTCACCGACGCCGGTGGGCTCGATCGCCCGCACACCGTCCACCGCCTTGACCTCGATGGGCTGGTGCCCCCTGCGCAGGACTCGAACCCCGAGCGGACCCATGGTCACGACCTGCGTGGCCACCCGCGACAAGATCTCTTCGCTGCTCCAGCCGGTCTTCTGCTCGGTCAGCGAGGCCTCGTAGTCGTTGCTGAACAGGTACGTCGCCCCGTCGATGAGCTGGCGGATGAGGTGGCCGTCGGCAAACGCGAGCTGCTGGCTCGGGTCCGCGGCGAACGGGAAACCCTTCTGCCGACACTCGCGGGTGTGTCGCAACATGGCCTCTGGGTCGTTGGCGCTGATCACGACCAGGTCCAGGCCGCCCACCCGGTCGGCGATCGGACCGAGCTCGATCTCGCGGGCTTCGCTCATCGCACCGGCGTAGAAGGACGCGATCTGAGCCATGTTGGCGTCGGTAGTGCAGATGAAACGCGCCGTGTGCCGCGTCTGCGACACGTGGACCGAGTCGCAGTCCACCCCGTGTCGACGAAGCCAGGACCGGTAGTCGACGAAGTCCTCCCCCACGGATCCCACGAGCACGGGCCGCACGCCCAGGGCTCCGAGTCCGAACGCGATGTTGGCCGCGCACCCACCCCGTCGGACCTCGAGGTCCTCCACCAAGAAGGACAGGGCCAACTTGTCGAGCTGGTCAACGACGAGTGAGTCGGCGAAGACCCCGCCGAAGGTCATCAGGTGGTCGGTCGCGATGGATCCGGTCACGGCGATGGGCACAAGGTCTCCGTTTGCGGCAGTGTGCTCAGCCCTGGTTGCTCAGTGGAACGAGTCGCCGCAGGCGCAGGAGCCGCCCGCATTCGGGTTGTCGATGGTGAATCCCTGCTTCTCGATGGTGTCCACGAAATCGATGGTCGCCCCGCTGAGGTACGGCAGGCTCATGCGGTCGGTGACCACGGTGACCCCGTCGAAGTCCTTGGTCTCGTCACCGTCGAGACTGCGCTCGTCGAAGAACAGCTGGTAGCGCAGGCCCGAGCATCCGCCGGGCTGCACGGCGATACGCAGCTGCAGGTCGTCACGGCCCTCCTGCTCGAGCAGGCTCTTCACCTTGCCGGCTGCTGTGCTGCTCAGCACCACGCCGGAGGTGGTCGTGGTCTCGGTGTCGTTCTGGACCGTCATCGGGTCTCCTCGCCAGGCTCGTTGGTTGTCCCGCCCTGTGCAACACGCATCACAGCCAGACATTCCCACTCTCTCACAGGATGCCAGCCGATCAGACCTCTACCGGCTCCAGGTACGGGCGACGCGTCGCGCCAGCTGGTGCAGGCCGGCGGTCGGATCGCCGGTCGCCGGCTCGCTGGCCAGGTCCGCGACGGCATACGCGGACTCCACACCCATCGCCCGCATCTCACGTGCACCGACCAGCACACGCTCTGCCAGCACCACGCACGGGCGAAGCGCCGTCTGCGCGATCTGCGCCACGCCGTACACGACCGAGCCGGCGCGGGAGGAGAAGTCGTACGCCGCCTCGCCGGTGACGACGAGGTCGCTCTCGCACGCCCGCGCGGCCAGATCGGATGCCCGCGCCACCGCGGCGAGACCGGACTCCCGTGTCGCCCCCAGGACGAGCAGCCCGAAGCCGACGCCACCGGCCGCTCCGGCGCCGGGCGCGTCGGCGGGGCGGCGCCGCGCGGGCGTGGAGCCGATCGCGGCAACCACCCATGCATCCAGCAGGAGGTCCAAGGCGGCTACGCGGTCCGCGCTGACGCCGCGATCCGAGCCGGCAGCCTTGGTGGTGCCGAACAGGCCGAGCAGGGGTATCGTGTCGTCAGTCGCCATGACGAGTTCGACGCCGTCCAGACGGGCTCGAGCCGGTGCCAGGTCGACCCGGGTGACCCCCTGCAGGGCCGCAGGGCCGCTGCCCAGGTCGACGTCGGCGGTCGCACCCAGGGCGGCGAGCAGCCCCGTACCGCCGTCGTTGGTGACACCGTCCCCGACACCGACCAACACCCGCTTCGCACCGGCATCGACCGCGGCAGCGACGAGCTCTCCCACGCCGTACGACGTGGCTCGCTCCGGGTCGCGATCGGCATGCGCCACCAGGTGGCTGCCGACGGCCTGGGCGGACTCGACGTACGCAGTCGAGCCATCGAGCAGCACCGCGCCGGGGGTCGTCCCTGCGAGCGGCCCACGCAGGGTCACGGCCACCAGCTGCCCGTCGAGTGCCTCGTGCATGACGTCGACGAAACCGCACCCGCCGTCGGACATGGGCGCAACTGTCAGCGTGGCTGACGGCGAATGCGCGGACCAGCCTTCCGCAATCGCACGAGCGGCCTGTCCGGCCGAGAGACTCCCGGCGAACTGGTCCGGGGCGACGAGCACACGCATGGCGACCATCCTCGCCTACCGTGGGCGCCGTGTTGATCCGACCGATGCGCCGCCACGACGTCGACGAGGCCGAGCGACTGTCCAGCAACGCCTTCCGATCACCGCAGGTGGCTCCCCGACCCAACGGCCAGCCAGAGCCCGCCTACCGGCCCGAGCCTGCTGGCCGGGACGAACCGGCAGCCGCCTCATGGCGCCGCCGACTCGAGCACCTGTTGGTGCACGACGCCGGTGGCTGCTGGGTGGCCGAGGACGAGACGGGCATGGTCGGGTTCGCCAGTTCGCTGCGACGTGAGACATGGTGGGGGCTGTCCGGGTTCTTCGTGCGCGGCGACCGGCAGGGCATGGGGGTCGGCCACCGGCTGCTGGAGGCGGCACTCACCCACTCGCAGGGAGCCGTCCGCGGTCTCATCTGCTCCACCAGCGACCCGAGGGCGGTCCGGCGCTACCGCGCTGCGGGCTTCACCCTCCACCCGGCGATGCTCGCGTACGGCACCGTCGACCGGTCACTGCTGCCGGTGGTCGATCACGTGCGGGAGGGGTCGGCGTCCGACCTGGACCTGTGTGACTCACTGGACCGACGGACCCGGGGCGCCGGCCACGGCGTGGACCACCCGCTGATCCTCCACGAGCACCGGCTCGTGCTCGTCGACGACACCACGGGCAGCGGCTACTGCTACCTGAACCGTTCCGGCGGACCGTACCTGCTGGCTGCCAGCAACATGCGCACGGCCCAGCGGCTGTTTTGGGAGTCGCTCGCGCACACCAACCCGGACGTCGCGGTACAGGTGCGTTACCTGAGTGCTGAGCAGGAGTGGGCGGTCGACGTGGCACTGGCGGCCCGGTTGGAGATCCACAACCAGGGATATCTGGCGTACCGTTTCATGAAGCCAGCCGCGCCGTACGTGCCCAGCGTGCACCTCATGTAGCTACAGACCGGGCGCGCCCCAGATCGCCAACCACCGGTCGAGCTCCTTCTCCAGCGGCACGTCGTCACCGACCAGGCCGCGCACCTGCAGCTCCAGGGAGTTGTCACGTCTCTGGTCCCCCGCCGGGGCGAACGGATAGAACGTGCCTCGCTTGTACAGATAGACCAGACCAAGGGGCGTGTCGTCGGGTCCGGTGAAGCCGACGTACGAGCACAGCAGGGACGAACCGAAGCCGTGGTTCTCCAGAGTCGAGTTGACCGCGTGCAGGTCGGTGACCAGCCCCGACACGTCCTGCGCGTCGTGCCGGGTGAGCAGCCAGGTGAAGCCGAAGCCATCTTGACTGCGTTCCACCGCCGGGCCGCCGTCGGCGTCGAGCAGCGCACGGATGTCGGTCTGCATGGTGGAGAAGGCGCCGCCCTCGTTCTCCCGGTAGCAGACGGCGCCGACGCCGGTCGGGGCGAAGCCGGCACCGGCCTGCAGGGTCAGCGCAGCATGCGGGACGGCGAACAGCGCGTCCAGGTTGGCCTGCTTGGGCTTGCTACGCCCGAGCAGGGAGTCCCAGAAGCTCACATCGGCCGTCCGAGGTCAGCCGAGACCTTCGCGAGGTTCTCCAGCCGCCGGTCCAGCGGCGGGTGCGTGGCGAAGATGCTCATGAACTGTTCTGACTTGATCGCCGGGGTGATGAAGAAGGCGTTCATCGAGCCTGCCGCACGCAGGTCCCTGGTCGGGATCCGAGCCATGTCGCCGGAGATCTTGGTCAGCGCCGACGCCAGCGCCGACGGCTTGCCGGTGAGGTAGGCGCCGGAGCGGTCCGCGGAGAGCTCACGGTAGCGAGACAGGGTACGGGTCAGCACGAAGCTGATCGCGTACACCAGGATGCTCACCAGCCACACGACGAGCCACACGGGGACACCGTTGCTGTTGCGGTCGCGACCGCCTCCGAAGTAGAGGCCCCACCGGGTGATGAAGCCGGCAAGCAGGCCGAGCGCGGACGCCACCGTCATGACCGCCACGTCCCGGTGGGCGACGTGCGCCAGCTCGTGACTGAGCACGCCCTCCAGCTCGTCGGCGTCGAGCCGGCGCAGGATTCCCGTGGTGACGCAGACGACCGAGTGGTTCGGCGAACGCCCGGTGGCGAACGCATTGGGCAGCTCGGTGTCCGCAATCGCGACCCGCGGCTTGGGCATGTCTGCGAGCGCCACGAGCCGGTCGATCATCGCGTGCAGCTCGGGTGCTTGTTCGGGCGTGACGACCCTGGCGCGCATCGACGCGAGCGCCATCTTGTCGGAGAAGTACCACTGCGCCCAAGCGAGGCCGCCCACCACGATGGCGCCGATCAGGATGCTGTTGGAGTAGACCACCAGCGCGGCGCCGACACCGAGGTACAGCACCACCAGCAGGAATCCGACCACCCCCATCCGGGCGGTCAGCCCGGAGTCACTGCGAAATCGTGTCTTGGCCACGAGCGTGATTCACCATCCTTCGTCCCTACAGAATCGAGCCCGACAGAATCGAACTCAGTACTGAAACGTACGCGACACGCGGCACGTTCCTCACCGCTTGGCGCCGCGCGTCGGATGGCATTGTGAACCGGTCCGTGTCGCTCAGACGGTGTCAGGGATGAGCCCCTCGTCGCCGAGGAACTCCTTGACCTCGTGCGCGCTGGCGTCGGCCGGCGGCAGGATCAGGTTGGACTCGACCAGCTCGTCGTCGGATAGGAGGCTCCCCCACTCCCTGACCGCGGCGAGCAGCGCACGCAGCGATGGGTCGAAGGCCGCCTCGTCCTCGGTCTCCACGGCCTTCTCCACCGCGTCGTCGAGCTCGTTCAGCGCGTCGAGGTGTGAGGCGTCCACGTGCCATTGGCCCTCGCCGAGGATGCGGACGATCATGTCTGGCCCTCCTGCTTCTGCTGCTCGGTGGTCGATGCCCCCGAGTCGGGCGTGCCGTCGATCGCCTTGGGCGACGACGTCGGGGACAGCTCGCCCCTCATCCGGGCCAGCTCCGCGTCGACGTCGCCGCCGGAGGACAGCGCGTCCAGCTCGCGGGCGATGTCGTCGTTGGGCTGGCCGCTGGCGTCGTCGAGCGCCCCGGACGCGAGCAGCTCGTCCATGGCACCGGCCCGCGCCTGCATCGAGGACGTCTTGTCCTCGGCCCGCTGGATCGCCAGGCCGACGTCGCCCATCTCCTCGGAGATCCCCGAGAAGGCCTCGCTGACCTTGGTCTGGGCCTCGGCTGCGGTGTACGTCGCCTTGATCGTCTCCTTGCGGGTACGGAAGGACTCGACCTTGGCGTTGAGGCGCTGAGCCGCCAGGGTCAGCTTCTCCTCCTCGCCTTGCAGCTGGGCGTGCTGAGCCTGCATGTCTCCGATCTGGGCCTGCAGGCCGGAGCGCCGGGTGAGCGCCTCACGGGCGAGATCCTCGCGTCCGGCGGACAGTGCCTGCTGGGCCTGGCCCTGCAGCTTCTCGCTCTGCTGGGTGAGCTGGTTGACCTGGAGCTCGACGCGCTTACGACTGGTCGCGACATCGGCGACGCCCCGGCGCACCTTCTGCAGCATCTCCAGCTGCTTCTGGTAGCTGTAGTCGAGCGTCTCCCGGGGGTCCTCGGCCCGGTCCAACGCGGTGTTCGCCTTGGAGCGGAAGATCAGGCCCATCCGCTTCATGATGCTCATGGTGTCTGCGAGTCCCCTTCGTGTGCAGTGCTGGTCACGACGCCGCCACGACACGGTGACCACGAGGGAACCACGCAGGCGGGCTGTGTCCACCCACCCTACGCGGACCCACGGGACGACGGCGAGGCCTGATCTCGTGGGTACCCTGAGCTGGTCAGGCCCCATTCACCAGACAACCCTTCAGCGAGGCCAGCCCCGTGTTCGGACGCCGCAGCAAGACCGACGAGATCTCGGACCAGACGGCTGCGGAGGGCGCACCGATCACCGGCAAGGGACGTCCCACGCCGTCCCGGCGCCAGGCCGAGGCTGAGCGCAAGCGCCGCATGACACCGCCCAGGACGCGCAAGGAAGCCAATCGCGTGATGCGCCAGCGCCGCACCGAGCAGCGGATCAAGGCACAGGCGGCTCTGCGCAGCGGCGACGAACGCTATCTGCCGGCACGCGACCAGGGCAGGGTGCGTCGCTTCGCCCGGGACTTCGTCGATGCACGCTTCAACGTCGCCGAGTTCCTGCTGCCGTTGCTCATCGTCATCCTGGTGCTCGGCGTGGTCGGCAACCCCGGGCTGCAGGGGACGCTGTGGATCATGACGATCCTCGCCACGGCGATCGACACGGTCTATCTGGTGTACCGGATCAAACGCGAGATCAGGCGGCGGTTCCCCGACGACGTCACCAAGGGAGCGGTGCTGTACGCCGTGCTGCGCAGCTCGCAGCTGCGTCGACTGCGGCTGCCCAAGCCGCAGGTCGAGCGTGGGGCGACGCTCCCTGAGCGGTACTGAGCGGCGAGTCGGACACCGATTCAGGCCGAGTGCAGGCTCATCGGCCCGTAGACCTCGCGGTCGTCCTCGAACAGGCGTACCGCGTCGACGCCGGCCTCGAGCAGGTCCTGCCAGACCTCGCCCACCCATGACTCAGCGTCAGCCCGCGTCGGGAACGTCGCGTCCGCGGCACCCTCCACATCGACCGTGACCGGCTCGCCGGACTGCGACTCCAACTGCCATCTCCATGCCATGAGGCTCGACCGTAGCCGCATCGCGGCTTTACTACGGCCCGACCACGGACTTGCAGATGATCAGGTCCGGACACCGGTCTGCACGAACGGCGGCTTGGTGACCACGAACGCCTCGTGCCGACCACGCATCCCGACAGACACCTCGTCGCCGTCGTGCACCGATCGGTCGAGCAACGCCAAGGCGATCCCTTGGCGACGCGTCGGGGAGAACGTCCCGGAGGTGACGTGGCCCACCGACGCTCGGCTACCCGGCAGGCCGACGGACATGCCCGGCCGGGCAATGCCCCGACCGGAAGCCACCAGCCCGCGCAGCAGCGGACCTGCCTTGGCCGTGCGCTGCGCGGTGAGCACCTCCTTGCCCCAGAAGCTGTCCTTGCTCCACCCCACCGCCCAGACCAGACGGGCCTCGACCGGCGAGATCTCCATCGAGATGTCCTGGCCGTGCAGCGGGTACCCCATCTCCGTACGCAGGGTGTCGCGGGCGCCGAGCCCGCAGGCGAGCACGCCGAAGTCTGAACCGGCTGTCATCAGCGCATCCCACAGCGAGGTAGCGGCCGCAGACGGTGTGACCAGCTCGTAGCCACGCTCACCGGTGTATCCGGTACGGCACACGGTCACCGGCGCACCGGCGTGCTCGGCTTGCACGAAGGACATGTAGTCGTGTCCCGTCGGCAGCCCGACGGCCCTGAGCAGCTCGTCGCCGGAGGGGCCTTGGACGGCGAGGACAGCGTGGTCGTGGTGCTCGTCGAGCACGTCGATCCCGTCGGGCGCCGCAGAAGTCAGCCGGCGGCACACCTCGGTGGTGTTAGCGGCGTTCGGAATCAGGAAGACCTCGTCGGGGCTGCGCAGGTAGGCGATGAGGTCATCGACGGCACCGCCGGAGGCGTCATCGACGCACAGGGTGTACTGCGCGCGACCCGGACCGATCCGGTCCAGGTCGTTGCTGAGGCAGGTGTTCAGGTACGCCGCCGTACCCGGCCCACGCACCGTCACCTTGCCGAGGTGGCTCACGTCGAAGACGCCGACCCGGCCGCGGACCGCGGCGTGCTCCTTGAGCACTCCTCCGCCGGCGTACTCCAACGGCATGATCCATCCCCCGAAGGACGCCAGCTTTGCCCCGAGGTCCAGGTGTCGTTGATGCAGGGGCGAGGGCGACTGGTGGGTCCCTGCCGCTCCCCCCTGAGCGTCGTCGTCGGCGTTGGCCATGGCCGGAAACCTAGCGCAGCGGCCTACGGTTAGGGTGACCGAGACCCGGCGCCAGGGGGTCCCCGACATGTCACCGACCAGGACGGACGACCACTCGTGACGACGATCAACCTGCGAGCCGCGAACGCCACCGGGACCCGTGCCGACGTGCTGGTCATCGGCGTGGCTACCACCTCCGACGGTCTGGTCGTGCCCGGTCCGGGCACGGCCGTCGCTGCTGCGTTCGGTCGCGGGTTCGAGCCGACCCTGTCCTCCCTCGGCTTCTCGGGCAAGCAGGGCGAGGTCGCGAAGCTGCCCAGCGTCGGCGTCGTGAAGTCGTCGCTGGTCATCGCGGTCGGCCTCGGTGACGAGGAGGCGGTGACGCCGGAGGCACTGCGCCGCGCGGCTGGGGTCGCGGTCCGTTCGATCCGCAACTCGAGCAGCGCCGCATTCGCGCTGCCGTCGACCGACGAACGCGACGTGCAGGCGATCTGTGAGGGTGTGCTGCTCGGAGGGTACGACTTCGGGACCTACAAGAGCGAGGACGAGTCCGCGGCCCACCGGATCGAGACGGCCACCGTGCTCACCGACCTCGCCCGCAACAAGGGCGTCAAGCACTCGCTCAGCAAGGCCGTCGCCGTGTCGGAGGCAGTCAACCGGGCACGCGACTGGATCAACACCCCGCCGGGTGACCTGACCCCGGCGCTGTTCGCCGACGCGGTCGCCGCCCTGGACGCACCCAGCCGGGTGAAGGTGACCGTCTGGGACGAGCCCCGGCTGCGCAAGGAGAAGTGCGGTGGCATCCTCGGCGTCGGGCAGGGCTCACAGAATCCTCCCCGCCTCGTGCAGATCACCTACAAGCCACGCAAGCCGGTCAGCCACCTCGCGCTGGTGGGCAAGGGCATCACCTACGACTCGGGCGGGATCACCCTGAAGCCCGCCGCTGGTCTGATGACCATGAAGTGCGACATGTCCGGTGCGGCCGCCGTCATCGCCGCCACGTTCGCCGCCGCCGCACTCGAGCTGCCGGTGCAGATCACCTGCTGGGCGGCGATGGCCGAGAACATGCCGAGCGGTACCGCCACCCGGCCCGGTGACGTGCTGAGGATTCGCAATGGCGCGACGGTCGAGGTGCACAACACCGACGCCGAGGGCCGGCTCGTGCTCGCTGACGCGCTCTGCCTCGCTGCGGAGGACGAGCCGGACATGATCGTGGATGTCGCCACGCTGACCGGCGCCTGCGTCGTCGCCCTCGGCACTCGTACTGCCGGTGTGCTGTCCAACGACGACAACCTGCGCGACGCACTCCCGGCGACTGCGCAGCGGGTGGGCGAGTCGATGTGGCCGCTGCCCATCACCGAGGAGATGAAGGCCAAGGTCCGGTCTTCGAGCATCGCCGACCTGCGCCAGCACAACCCCGAGCCGTACGGCGGCACGCTCTTCGCGGCGAGCTTCCTTCGCGAGTTCGTCGAGGGTCACCGGTGGGCGCACATCGACATCGCAGGGCCGGCCTTCAACGACGGCGAACCGCACGGCTACACCCCGAAGGGAGGCACCGGGGCCGGCGTCCGCACGCTGGTGCACTTCGCGGAGTCCCTGGCCGAGTCGGGGGCGTCAGGTTCCTGACTGCTTGCGCACCTGGCTCTGGCGACGGTTGTACTCCCGCATCCGCTGCGGGTAACCGACGACGGCGGCGTCATAGCTCGGGACCCCGTGCTTGTTGGCGAACTCGTGCGCCCAAGCGGGTGAGGGGACACGGCGGCGCGTCCACTCGCCGTCGATGGCGACCAGCATCAACGTCGTCTGCGTGACTGTCGTGCGGGGTTCCACGTAGCCTTCGACACCCTGCCGGCTCCCGATGAACTCGGTGAGGTGCTTGCGGTCCACCTTCTCCGCTGCCCGGTCCAGGGTGCCAGGGTTGGACCGGGACTTCCCGGCCTTGCCCATCCCTCGCCCAAACAGTTCTCGCCCGAACAGTCTCATGCCGTCAGTGTGCCGCAGAGGCCCGCGAACCCGCGCCGCCCCTCGGACATGGTCTGGGTGGCAGCCTTCTTGTCCGCAGTGACAAGATGAGCAACGGCGCCAGGTGGTGCGCGGCAGCAACGAGAAGAGGACGCGGTGGCGGACGGTACGCAGTACGACGTGGTGATCCTGGGAGCCGGCAGTGGTGGGTACGCGTGCGCGCTGCGCTGCGCCCAGCTCGGGCTGAAGGTCGCCATGGTCGAGAAGGACAAGGTCGGCGGTACCTGTCTGCACTACGGCTGCATCCCCACCAAGGCACTGCTGCACGCGGCAGCGGTCGCTGACGAGGTCAACCACGGCGCTGCCGTCGGGGTCAACGCCACCTTGGACGCCATCGACATGCCTGCGGTCAACAAGTACAAGGACAGCGTCGTAGCCGGGCTCTACAAGGGCCTGCAGGGACTGGTCGGCCACGCCGCCATCGACGTGGTCGAGGGCGAGGGCAAGCTGGTCGCCGCCGACACCGTCGAGGTCGCCGGCCAGCGCCTCACCGGCAAGTTCGTCGTGCTCGCCACCGGTTCGTACCCCCGCTCGCTACCAGGTCTGGAGATCGGCGGCCGGGTGATGACCAGTCTGGAGGCGCTCAGCCTGGACCACGTCCCGGCCAGCGCGATAGTCATCGGTGGCTCGGTCATCGGGGTGGAGTTCGCCAGCGTCTGGAAGTCCTTCGGCACCGACGTGACGATCATCGAGGCACTCCCCCACCTGGTGCCACTCGAGGACGACATTCTCAGCAAGGGTCTCGAGCGTGCCTTCCGCAAGCGCAAGATCGACTTCAAGCTCAATGCCCGCTTCGAGGCGGTCACCCAGGACGAGAACGGCGTCGACGTGACCTTGGAAGGTGGGGACACCTTGCAGGCCGAGATCCTCCTGGTCGCGGTCGGCCGCGGGCCTAGCTCGCAAGGCTTCGGCTTCGAGGAGGCCGGCATCACGATGGACCGCGGCTGGGTGCCGACCGACGAGCGCCTGCGTACCAGCGTCTCGAACGTGTTCGCGATCGGCGACCTGGTCCCGGGTCTGCAGCTGGCACACCGTGGCTTCGCGCACGGCATCTTCGTCGCCGAGGAGATCGCGGGGCAGTCGCCGATGCCGGTGATCGACTCCGGCATCCCGCGCGTGACCTACTGCGAGCCGGAGATCGCGTCCGTCGGCCTCACCGAGAAGCAGGCAGTCGAGAAGTACGGCGAGGTCGACACCTACGAGTACAACCTGGCAGGCAACGGCAAGAGCAAGATCCTCGGAACGGCAGGCGTGGTGAAGTACGTGCGCGAGAAGGACGGCCCCGTCGTCGGCGTGCACATGATGGGCACTCGGATGGGCGAGCAGGTCGGTGAGGCGTCGCTGATCGTCAACTGGGACGCCTATCCTGAGGATGTCGCGCAGTTCATCCACCCGCACCCTACGCAGAACGAATCGCTGGGCGAGGCCGCGCTGGCTCTCGCCGGCAAGCCCCTGCACTCGCACAACTGACTCATCCGAGCGCACCCCACCCCGAGGAGACGCGACATCTCATGGCCACCGACGTCACCCTGCCCGCACTGGGAGAGAGCGTCACCGAAGGAACCGTCACCCGTTGGCTGAAGTCCGTCGGCGACTCCGTCGAGGTGGACGAGCCCTTGCTCGAGGTGTCCACGGACAAGGTCGACACCGAAATCCCCTCGCCGGTCGCCGGCACCGTGCTGGAGATCAAGGCCGACGAGGACGAGACAGTCGAGGTCGGCGCCGTCCTCGCCGTCGTCGGTGACTCGGACGAGGCCGACGGTTCGGGTGACGCGGGCTCCTCCGACGACGAGGCAGCATCGGACGAGCCAGAGTCCGACGACGAGCCTGAGTCGGACGACGAGCCTGAGTCCGACCAGCCGGCGCAGGAGGACCCGTCGAGTGGCGCCGAGACCGATACCCAGGAGAGCCAGCCGTCGGAGGAGGCCGACGGCGACTCGACCAGCGAGTCCGGCCAATCCGTGGAGGACGCGCCTGCACCGCAGGCCGGTGCAAAGAGCGGTGGAGGGAGCGGAACCGACGTCACCCTTCCCGCATTAGGTGAGAGCGTCACCGAAGGAACCGTCACTCGTTGGCTGAAGTCCGTCGGCGACTCCGTCGAGGTGGACGAGCCCTTGCTGGAGGTGTCCACGGACAAGGTCGACACCGAGATCCCCTCGCCGGTCGCCGGCACCGTGCTGGAGATCAAGGCCGACGAGGACGAGACAGTCGAGGTCGGCGCCGTCCTCGCCGTCGTCGGTGACTCCTCTGCCACGAGTGGATCCGGTGAGTCGGAGGACGCGCCCGAGCCGGAGCAGGAGCCCGAACCCGAGCAGGAGTCCGAACCCGAGCCCGAGAGCCAGCAGCAGGCGGCGCCCGCCCACGAGACCCCGCAGACTGAGCCAGCGCCTGCGGCTGATGCAGCCGCTCCGACGCACTCCGGGGAGTCGCGTGAGACGCCGTCCTACGTCACCCCGTTGGTGCGCAAGCTCGCTGCCCAGCACGACGTCGACCTCTCCGGCCTCACCGGCACCGGCGTCGGTGGGCGCATCCGCAAGCAGGACGTGCTCGCCGCCGCAGAGGAAGCCAAGGCCGCCACTGAGTCCGAACCGGAGGCCACACCGTCCGCGGACTCCGCCAGCAAGGCCCCCGCGGCCACCCCGGCAGCGGACACCTCCGGGCTGCGGGGCACGACCAAGAAGCTGTCGCGCCTGCGTCAAACCATTGCCAAGCGAATGGTGGAGTCGCTGCAGACCGGCGCGCAGCTCACGACGGTCGTCGAGATCGACGTGACCGGCATCTCGAGGCTCCGCACCAAGGTGAAGGACCAGTTCCTGGCCCGTGAGGGCGTCAAGCTGTCTTTCATGCCGTTCTTCGCCAAGGCGGCCATCGAGGCGCTCAAGAGCTTCCCGCAGGTCAACGCCACGATCGACCCGGAGTCGCTCGAGGTGACGTACTACGACGTCGAGAACCTCGCCGTCGCGGTGGACACCGAGCGTGGACTGCTCACCCCCGTGATCAAGGAGGCCGGGGACCTGTCCATCGCTGGGCTGGCCCGCCGCATCGCCGACGTGGCCGAGCGCACCCGCAACAACAAGATCACCCCCGACGACCTGTCCGGTGGCACGTTCACGCTGACCAACACCGGGAGCCGGGGTGCGCTGTTCGACACACCCATCATCAACCTGCCGCAAGTGGCGATTCTGGGAACCGGCACGGTCGTCAAGCGTCCGGTGGTCATCGACGACGCCAACCTTGGTGAGACGATCGCGATCCGACAGATGGTGTACTTCTCGCTCACGTACGACCACCGCCTTGTCGACGGGGCGGACGCGGCCCGATTCCTCACGGCGCTCAAGCAGCGCTTGGAAGAGGCAGCCTTCGAGGGCGACCTCGGCCTGTGAGGATCAACCTGTGAGGATCGTCACCGCCGGCTCGTCCGGCTTCCTGGGCACCCCCTTGCGCGCAGCGCTCGCCGGGGCCGGCCACGAGGTGCACCAGCTCGTCCGCCGCGAGCCCGGCAACGCCGGTGAGCACCGCTGGGACCCAGACGCCGGTGAGGTCGACCACGACCTCGTCGCGGGGGCAGACGTCGTGGTCAACCTTGCAGGGGCACCGATCGCGCACTGGCCGTGGACGGCGTCCTACCGTGCGCAGCTCCTGCAGTCCCGCGTCCGTACGACCGGTCTGCTCGCGCGCGCCATCGCCGAGGCCGGCACCCCGCCCGCGTACGTCGTGGCCTCCGGGATGGCGGTCCACGGCGAGGGGCGGGGCGCGGAGTGGCTCGACGAGTCGAGCTCCGGCGGCAGCGGCTTCCTCGCCGACGTGGTACGGGCCTGGGAGCAGGCGGCCGACCCGGCGCGGGACGCCGGCGCCCGGGTCGTGCATCTGAGGACCGGGGTGGTGCTCGACCGCAGCGGCGGTGCACTGAAGACCATGCTGCCGCCGTTCAAGCTCGGAGTCGCCGGCACGCTGGGTTCTGGTCGTCAGTACTTCTCGGTCATCTCGCGTGCGGACTGGGTGGCGGCGGCACGGTTCCTGGTGGAGCACGATGACTGTTCCGGTGCCTACAACCTGGTGGGGCTCGACCCGCCAACCAACGCTGAGTTCACCCGTACCCTCGCGCGTGCGCTGCGCCGACCGGCCGCCCTGTGGGTGCCCGCGGCGCCCTTGCGGTTGGTCCTCGGCGGACTTGCGGGCGAGCTTCTCGAGTCGCTGCGGATGCGACCCACCCGCCTGGTCGAGGCCGGGTTCGAGCACCGGCATCGAGACGTCAGCGCAGTCGTCGAGGCCTCGCTGGCCTGACCGCCCCACTCAGCCGGGAGCGTGCCAGGAGGTCGCGATCCGCCACTGACCCGCCAGCTTGCGCAACCCGAGTATTCGCGCGGTGGCCTCGTCCCGGGGCAGGTTGACCGCGCGTCCCTGCGGCAGCCTGGCAGTCGCCCTGGTCAGCCGGTCGACCACCCGCAGCCGGACGAGCCGCCGGTCGGCGTGCAGGATCTCGAGAGCGAGCAGGTCCAGGTGCAGGTCAGTGACCGCGACCCGGCGCGCAGACCACGCGAGCAGGGTGGCGCGGTCACGTCGAAGCACTGCGGACCCGGCGACGTACACGTCGCCCAACAGGCGCGGGCGGGCCAAGGTGTACGCCCGTGCGCGTCGCTCGTCGAGCTCGGTCAGGACCTTGCGCCAGTGCCGGCACCGGCGCGCGCAGGATCCAAACGCCGGGGCCGCTGGCGTCGTCTGTACGGGCGAGGCTTCCGCTGGGACGGACGCCGCTGTCGTCGGTGCGGGCGACGCGACCGGCGAGGGTGAGCAGCCGACCAGCAGCACAGCGGCAAGCGTCAGCACAAGGGGCCAGGTCGGTCGCGACGGGGACACCTGACCAGCCTGTCAAGCCACGGCGATTCGCGTCAGCGGTTGTCCACAGGGTGCTGCCGAGCATCTGCGGCGGCCGGCGCGTCGGGCCCGCGGGTTAGTCTGAACAGGTGCCCAAGCCGCTGCCGAGCCAGTCCGAGCAGGCTCTGCTGGACGTCCGCCGACTCGGTCTGGGCGAGTACCTCGTGCCATACGAGGAGGCGTGGGACCTGCAACGGACCCTGCACACCGAGCG
>JACCXZ010000169.1 GCA_013696745.1 Nocardioidaceae bacterium
TGATGCTCCCACGCCGCCTGCTCCCGCGACGGAGAAGATGAACATGACTGACCCACTCCCCGGTTCCGACGGGTACATCGGCACACCGCGGTGGGTGAAGGTGCTCGTCGTCATTGCCGCCGTCGTGCTCCTGCTTCTCGTCATCGTGCTGCTCATGGGGGGTGGCCCCGGCGGCCACGGGCCAGATCGTCATGCACCGTGATGACTATGACCCCCGGTCTCCGCAAGGTCGCCCTGACCGTCCATGTGGTCGCCTCGGTGGGGTGGCTCGGCGCAGTCGTCGTCTTCCTGGCTCTCGGCGTCATCGGTCTGACCAGCGACGATGTTCAGACCGTGCGGGGCGTCTATCTCGTGATGGAGCCAGCCGCCTGCTTCGTCCTCATCCCGTTGTCGTTCGCGTCGCTGCTGAGCGGGCTCCTACAGTCATGGGGCACCACGTGGGGGTTGTTCCAGCACTATTGGGTCCTGACCAAACTGCTGACCGTCCTCGCCTCCATCGTCGTCCTGCTGCTGTACACGCAAACACTCAGCTACCTCGCAGGTGCCGCGGCGAGGACATCGTCCGGTGGCGACCTCGGTGGGCTGAGGAGCACATCTCCTGCGCTCCATGCCGGTGCCGCCCTCCTGGTGCTGCTCGCGGCGGCGACCCTGTCGGTGTACAAAGCCGAAAGGCAGAACCCGTCACGGGCAACGCCAGCAGCGACAACAACACCGCACGGCGCCGTAGCTCGGCGCGCGACCAGCGTCCCGTACCCTGCAACGATCCGGCCCCACACGACGGAAGCGACACAGATGCTGAAGCGCCGACCCCTGCGCGTCGCCTGCGTGGCGGTCGCTGTGCTGGGTGTGCTCGCCATGCACGCACTCTCCACGCACGGGGTGTCGAGCAGCGTGTATCCGTCCCTAGAGCCGGTTGCCTCGTTGGCGCAGGCCGAGGTGCCCGCCGGAGCAGCCCACACGGCACACGCGCAGACCCCGGACGAGCAGCACCGGACCACGGAACTGTGTGTGGCGCTCCTCGTCGGGCTCGGTCTCGCCGCGTTGCTGCGCACGGCGGGTCGGGACCGAGCTGGCCACCTCGTACGCCGGGCTCGCAGTAGGCGGCTGGTCGGCGCGATCCGAGCACACCGGCCACCCGCACTCACACCGACTCAGCTCTGCATCCTGAGGTGCTGACGGGCTGAGGACTCGCATCCACAGCCCCCTCACTCATGCCCGCACCACTGTCAGGAGACACCCATGTACTTCAAGCACGCCCTGCGCGCCGCCACTGTGGCCGTCACCGTCGTCCTCGCCGGCTGCGCCGACAGTGACTCCAACGATGCCGACGTCACCTTCGCCCAGGACATGATCCCGCACCACCAGCAAGCCGTGGAGATGTCCCAGCTCGCCGACGGGAGGGCCGACAGCGACGCCGTACGCGAGCTCGCCAGCGACATCGAGGCTGCCCAGGAACCCGAGATCGAGACCATGACCGCCTGGCTCGAGGAGTGGGATGCCGAGGTGCCCGACTCCTCGATGGAAGGCATGGACGAATCCGACATGGCCGGGATGATGTCGCCCGAGGACATGTCCGCCCTCGAGGACGCCTCCGGTTCGGAGTTCGACCAGATGTGGCTGACCATGATGATCGAGCACCACGAGGGTGCCATCGAGATGGCCGAGATCGAGCAGGCCGACGGCGAGAACGACGACGCGGTCGAGCTGGCCGAGACTATCGAGGAAACCCAGGCAGCCGAGGTCGAGCAGATGGAACAGCTGCTCGGCTGACGTACTCCGGTCCGGCCGGCGCGGGCCTCGACGTTGGTGCCGGGGGTGGATTCGGGTAGAACGTAGCCATGTCTGAGCCCGTGCTGGTCGCCGGCCGTTACCGCCTGGACACCGTGCTCGGTCGCGGCGGCATGGGGCAGGTGTGGGAGGCGCACGACGAGATGCTCGGGCGCCGAGTGGCGGTCAAGGAGGTCCGCTGGCCCGCCGACATGCCCACCGACGAGCGTGAGGTCCTGCACGAACGCACGATGCGCGAGGCTCGGGTCACCGCCAGGCTCAGCCACCCGGGCGTCGCGACCATCTACGACGTGGTGTCCCACGACGGGCGCCCGTTCATCGTGATGGAGCTGCTGGCCGCCGCGAGCCTGGACGACGCCGTCGAGGAACATGGACACCTGCCGGCTGCCCGCGTGGCAGAGATCGGGCTGGAGATCCTCTCCGCCCTCGAGGCAGCCCACGAGCAGGGCGTCGTACATCGTGACGTGAAGCCCAGCAACGTGATGCTGCGCAAGGGCGGGCGCGTCGTACTGACCGACTTCGGGATCGCCTCCAGCCACAGCGACGCCAACCTCACCACGACCGGGCTCCTCGTGGGATCGCCGTCGTACATGTCGCCGGAGCGGCTTCGCGGTAGCGGGATCGCCCCGCCGGCCGACCTGTGGTCACTCGGGGTGACGCTGTTCACTGCGGCGACCGGCGCCCCCCCATTTCGAGCCGACAACACCATGGGCACGATCACCGCCGTTCTGGCCAACCCCACCCCCGACCCCGGGGTGCGAGGACCGCTGCGGGACGCCATCCTCGGTCTGCTGAACAAGGACCCGGCCACCCGCCTGACCGCCGACCAGGTGCGCCCGCTGCTGGAGGCGGCGGCTCAGGACCAGCAGGCGGCCGACTCGGCGGGCACGATGCCGTTCGCCGCACCGGGCGCGTCCGCTTCCTCCGCGATCGGAACGGCCGCCGCGGAGTCCACGCAGACCGACACCGAGACCAGGACGTCCCCGCGCCGCTCGCGACGGCTGCCGTTGCTCGCGGCGGTGGCCGTCCTCCTGCTGGGGGGCGCCGTGGTCACGGCGACGCTGCTCGACGACGACGGTGCGGACACCGATACGGCCGCCACCGATGAGGAGACGACAGACGCCGAAGCGACGCCTTCGGACGACGGAGTGACCCCCTCGGACGAGGAAGCGACGCCCTCGGACGAGGAGACAACGCCGTCCGAAGACGAGACCACACCCTCCGACGACGAAACCACAACGGACCCAAGCGAGGAGGACGTCCCTGATGGCTACGAGCTGCGCGACGACCCGCTCGGCTTCAGTGTCGCCGTACCTGAGGGCTCAGCACGCAGCCTCGACGGACCCACCCGGGTCGATTACACCGTGCCAGGGGGCAACACGCTCCTGCGCGTCGACCAGATCCCCGAGGCAGGCCCGGATGCCGAGCAGGCCTGGCTTGACGCCGAGCCGTCGGTCAGCGACGGCCTGGAGGAGTACGAGCGGATCCGGATCGACCCGCTGACGTACCGCGAGTGGGAGGCCGCTGACTGGGAGTACACCTGGGAGGGGGACAACGGCACCGTCCACGCGTTGAACCGGGGCTTCATCACCGACCCGCGGGGCTTCGCGTTGTATGTGTCCGGGCCGGACGAGACCTGGGAGAGCGAGAGCCTGCCGGTGTTCGACGCCGCTACGGACACGTTCCAGCCGACCGACTGAGCGCGGACTCGGTCGGTGGATCGTGCACACTAGTGAACCGGGTGGCACGGCTCGGAGAGTGACCTGAACGTGCTTCTGAGCGGCTCGTCGCCTCTCGGGCCTCTAG
>JACCXZ010000184.1 GCA_013696745.1 Nocardioidaceae bacterium
CTGCCGACGTGATACGCACGAACTGTCCGCGGTCCTGCAGCTCGGGGATCGTGCGGGAGCCGACGTAGAACATCGACTGGTGCAGCCCACCGATGAGCTGATGCGCCACCGCGGACAGTGGTCCGCGAAACGGGACCTGTCCCTCGATGCCCTCGGGGACGATCCTGTCGTCACTTACCACGTCGGCCTGGAAGTAACGGTCCTTGGAGTGCGACGTCTTGCCGCGCGAGGCCATCGCGCCCAGAGACCCCATGCCCCGGTAGCGCTTGAACTGCTTGCCGTTGACGAAGACCAGCTCGCCGGGACTCTCCTCGCAACCGGCGAGCAACGAGCCGAGCATGACGGTGTCGGCGCCGGCGACCAGCGCCTTGGCGATGTCGCCGGAGTACTGCAGGCCGCCGTCGCCGATCACCGGCACCCCGGCCGGCTTGCAGGCCAGCGACGCCTCGTAGATGGCGGTGACCTGCGGGACACCCACACCGGCGACGACGCGGGTCGTGCAGATGGAGCCGGGTCCGACTCCGACCTTGACCGCGTCCACCCCGGCCTCGACCAGCGCCCGGGCACCGGCACTGGTGGCCACGTTGCCGCCTATCACCTGCACGTGTCGGGTCGCCGGGTCGGTCTTGAGCCGGCGGACCATGTCCAGCATGAGACGGGCGTGCCCGTTGGCGGTGTCGGCGACGAGCACGTCGACACCGGCCTCGACGAGCGCGGTCGCCCGCTCCCACGCGTCGCCGAAGAAACCGAGTGCCGCTCCGACGACGAGACGACCCTCGGCGTCCTTGGTGGCCAGCGGGTACTGCTCGGACTTCACGAAATCCTTGACCGTGATCAGCCCGGTGAGGTGCCCCTCGTGGTCGACCAGCGGCAGCTTCTCCAGCTTGTGCTTGCGCAGCAGGGCGGCTGCGTCCTCGGAACTGATGCCGGTGGCAGCAGTCACCAACGGCATCCGGGTCATGATCTCGCGGACCCGGCGGGTCGCCCACTCCGACACGGGTACGAAGCGGAGGTCGCGGTTGGTGATGATGCCGACAAGCACCTCAACGGCATCCACCACCGGCAGTCCCGAGACGCGGTAGCGCCCGCAGAGGCTGTCGAGCTCCTCCAGGGTGGCATCCGGACCGATGGTCACCGGGTCGGTGATCATCCCGGACTCCGAGCGCTTCACGAGGTCGACCTGCTGGGCCTGATCGGTGATCGAGAGGTTGCGGTGCAGCACACCCATCCCGCCCTGCCGTGCCATGGCGATCGCCATCCGTGCCTCGGTCACCGTGTCCATCGCGCTGGATACAAGCGGGAGACGTACGTCGACCTCGCGGGTGAGCCGCGAGGTCGTGTCCACGTCGCTCGGGACCACATCTGTCTCCCCGGGCAGCAGGAGGACGTCGTCGAAGGTGAGACCGAGCATGCCGAACTTCTCGGGCACACCCGAGGGGGTCAGGTCCATGACACCTTCCAGAGGCGGTGAGCCGGTCGCGTACCAGTGACCGGGAGGTGTCCCCATCGTATCCCCGCCGCGTACCTGCTCAGGGTTCCGGGACCGCGCCCAGCAGAGGGCCGGAAACGGCCGCCGGCGGGCCGGACGTCTCCGGCTCGGCCTCCTCAAGGTCGGCCGCCACGGTGCGCAGCCGCTTGACCGCGCGGTGCTGGGCGACACGCACGGCTCCGGTCGTCATGCCCAGCGTCAGCGCGGTCTGCTCCACGGAGATCCCGATCGCGATGCGCATCACCAGCACCTCGCGCAGCCGTTCCGGCAGACTCTCCATCAGCCGGGCGGCCAGCCGGACGTCGGAGCTGGTGATGGCCGACTCCTCGGGTGTCGGCGACTCGTCCGGCGCCTCGGGCAGCTGTGCCACCGACAGCGAGCGGTCCCGGTGCAGCCGCCGCTGCGCGTCGGCCACCTTGAACGCGCCGATCGAGTACACCCAGGCGACGAACGGTCGACCGCGCTCCTGGTACGTCGGCAGGCCCCTCAGTACGGCTATGCAGATCTCCTGCGCGACGTCGTCGGCGAGCTCCGAGCCCCCGGCGTAGGTGGCCAGTCGGGCCCGGCAGTAGCGGAAGGCCACGACGCGCACCCGCGACATCAGCTCCTCGACGTCCGCACCTCCCTCGGCGATCGCACGGGGCACCAGGGTCGTCAACAGTTCCTGGTCGGGCAACGGGAGCCGCTCGCCCCCGTCGGTGTCGCGCACGATGATCCCCTGTCGTGTGGATGTCGCGAGCAACGGCTGTCGATCCAATCCCGCGGCTCGCCCAGCGTGCCACGGGCCGGTCCCGGAGCGAAACGAACGTCGCAGGGCGGCGATGAGGGGCCACGCTGCGTAATCAGCAGTGGCGCCCAGGACACCGCAGAACGCCGCAGGGGCACCGGCTCTCTGCCGG
>JACCXZ010000185.1 GCA_013696745.1 Nocardioidaceae bacterium
CCACAGAGAGGCGGCGACGGTGCGGAATCACAGGATCTCAGGAGGACTGACGCGCTGGCTGGGTCTTGCCTTGGCGTTGATCGTCGGCGTCGTGGCCATCACGATCGCCATGAACTCCGGCAGCCCCCAGGCCCCTGAGGCGGGGCCGGCGCCGAGCGACTCAGCTCCCAGCGACCCGTCTGTAGACCCCGATGACGCACCCGTTGACAACCTTGCGCCGCAGGAGAGTCCCCTGGTGACCCGCATGCTCACCGACCTCCGTGCCGGACGCAAGCCAGAGTCGCAGGACACGCCACTGGCCGGTGCGCCGATCAAGGTCGTGCGGGCCGGGCCGGAGAACCCAGCCCCGATCGGTGAGCTCGCGATCCCGGCCATAGACCTGCGGACCCCCATGTTCGAGGGCGTCTACGAGGACGCGCTGCTCGACGGGCCGGGGCACTGGCCCGGCACCCCGGGACCCGGCGAGCGGGGGAACATGGTCATCAGCGGACATCGCAGCACCGAGACACGGCCCTTCCTCTACCTCGACCGGCTTTCGGCCGGCGACACGATCACCCTCACGCGAGGGGACGAGAATTTTCGGTACGCCGTCGACAACGTGACCATCGTGCCCGAGGCCGGCTACGTGCCGTACGTCCTCAAGCAGCCGCCGAACCCGCGTACCCGGATGGTGACGCTGTTCGCCTGCAACCCCCTGACAGCCCACTACGAACGCATCGTGGTCCGGGCACGCGCGCTGGGCGGGGGGAGGTCGGCCTAACCCCTCGAAGACCTGACCACCAGGGACCCAACCACCCCGAAACAGGGAGTGTCATGAATCAAGTACCAGATCACCAGCTGTTCGACGGGAAACCGGTCGTCGAGTTCCGCTCGGAGCACGATCGACGGTCCTTCCTCCGCAACGCGCTGCTCGTCGGAGTCGGTGCGACGTACGTCGCTTCCGTAGCCGGCGACCCGCGCTCGTTCCTCCGGTCGAGCACCGCCTCCGCCGTGGGTTCCCGTACGGGTCCCGCGACGAGCGACCTCGACATCCTCAACTACGCACTCACGCTGGAGTACCTCGAGGCCGGCTTCTACGAGCGCGGCCTTGCGGCCGGTCTGCTCAGTGGACGTGAGCTGGCCCTCGTGACGCCGATCCGGGACCACGAAGTGGCGCACGTGCAGGCAGTGAGCGACACGATCAAGGCACTCGGCGGCACGCCGGTCGAGAAGCCGAAGCTGACCTTCCCGAAGGCGACGTTCAAGAACAAGGACGAGTTCCTTGCCCTGGCGTCGGTGTTCGAGGAGCTCGGCGTGAAGGCCTACCACGGCCAGGTGCCGCTGATCGAGAGTGGCGACATCCTCGCCGCCGCGGCGTCCATCGCGGGTGTCGAGTCCCGGCACGCGGCGATCCTGGCCGACCTCACCGGTGGGGACCCGTTCCCGCGGCCGATCGAGGCGACCCTTCCGATGAAGGCCGTCCTCAAGGCCGCCATGCCGTTCATCAAGAGCTAGGAGAACTGACGATGAGGATTAAACGCAGTGAATTCGTCAAGGGCAGGACGGCTGTGGTGCCGCCCGCGGTAGCCGTGGGTGCGCTGAACAACAGGTTCGCCTGGGCACAGGCCGCGGACTTCGAGAACGACGTCGACGTGCTCAACTACGCGTTGACGCTGGAGTACCTCGAGGCCGAGTTCTACCGCCAGGGCAATTCTGCCGGCCTGCTGTCGGGCAAGGAGAAGCAGTACCTCGACAAGGTGCAGGTCGACGAGGAGTCGCACGTCGCGACGATCCGGGAGACCATCATGGCTCTCGGTGGCTCGCCCGTGGCGGCGCCGGGTGTCGACTTCGGGGATGCCTTCTCGAGCCGTGAGAACTACCTCACCACCAGTCACACCTTCGAGAACGTCGGTGTGAGCGCCTACCTCGGCGCGGCCGGCTTCATCCAGGACAAGATGATCCTGGCGGCCGCGGCAGGCATCTTCGGTGTCGAGGCGCGGCACGCCGCCATCGTGGGCAACCTCCTCGGGCTCGAGCCCGAGGGCGGGGTCTACATGGGAGCCACCGAGACGGGGCTCACCCCTACCGAGGTGCTGGACGCGATCTCGCCGTTCCTCACCGGTCCCGGTGGGATGAAGGACGACGCGGCCGTCACCCTCTGACGGCCCTCGTGATCGAGCGGGTGAGCCGGCCGAACGTTGGGCCGGCTCACCTGCTTCACGTCGCGCTGGCCAGGTCGCGGGATAACCGTTGCGATTGCCGGAGGTAGACGGCGTTGCGGTACCTACTGAGTCGCTTTCATGGCGCCAGGTGGCCATGCTGTGGATGAGCCGGGGAGGCAACGTGAGCGTACTACTGCGAGACCTGTTCGCCAGCGAGCTAGGCGAGTTGCGACACGAACCGACCGCGAAGCGAGTGCGTGCCGAGCTGGGCGGTCTGACCGTCGTCGACAGCCTGCGCGCGGAACTCGTGTGGGAGCCGCGGCGGGTTGTCCCGACGTACGCGGTGCCCGTCGAGGACGTCGACGGGGAGCTGGTCGCCTCGTCGGCGCCGGCGCCGGATGAGACTGGCAAGCCGGTCGGCTTCGCAATTCCCGACGTCACCGACCTGCCGGTGCTCGACCCCCGAGTCCCGTTCGGGGTGCGCAGCACAGACGGAGATCCTGTCGACGTCCACGCCGCCGGCCGTATGGTCGCCGGCTTCCGCCCGGGCGACCCCGACCTCGCCGGCTACGTTGTCCTCGACTTCGATGCCTTCGACCGCTGGCTGGAGGAGGACGACGTGGT
>JACCXZ010000197.1 GCA_013696745.1 Nocardioidaceae bacterium
GCTCCTGACGGTTCGCGCGACGTGATTCGCTGCGGCGCCGGGTCCGACAAGATCACGTACCGCAACGCGGTCGATCCCCGCGATGTGATCATCTCCTGTGAGACGGTCGACGTCTTCTCCTGAGACGGTGCGATGCTGCACGTCGCGGCGGGCTAGCGCAGGAACGTGTCCGCGTCCGTCACGCTGCAAAAACCATGCCCGGTCGGCAGGGTGCACCAGTCGGGACAGGGCAGTTCGGTGGTGGGCAGGTCGGTGGTGGGTGTGGTGGTCATGGTGTCCCCTGTCGGGTCGGGTGCCGCCGAGAAATACCTCTATCAGGTGTCGATCCCGGTCAGCTCGCTCACCTCGCTGCGTCTCTGGTGGGCCACCGCCGACCGGAACCTGTCCGGCGAAGGCGCCCACGACCCGCATCAGACCGTCACGCACGCGTGCCGCGATCCACTGCTCCACCGGCTCGATGCTCACGACGCCGGTCCCCTCGAAGCCTGCGGCGACGGCGGCCCGTGCTCCGGAGAACCGCGGGTCGTCCGGGTCCAGGATGGACACCTTGACACCCTGCACCGGCTCCCCACGGACCGGCCCGTCGATCACCAGGAGCGGTTGCTCCAGGACCCGCATCCCGGCCGCGCGGGCGGCGCCCAGCAGGGCGGGCGTCATCTCGTGCACCCACGCCAGTGTAGCGACGAACAGGCTGAACGGACCGACGACGTGTTCATCGGCGACCGGGCGCGGCACCGCGTCGTAGAAGCGTTCCAGGACGTGCAGGACGGCTGCGGGCACCCCGAGACCTTGCCACGCCGGGCTGCCGGCGGCTATACCGTCGGGGTAGTGGGCGCCGAACGCGTGCCCGGACAGCGAGGCTGACGATGTCGGACCGGATCAGCGTGCAGATGTCCCTGGAGCTGTTCGTCGACGACGAGCAGGCGATGCGTGAGGCCGGGCTCGAGCGGTTGAAGTCTGCGTGGTCCGCCGACGAGGAGTTTCCCTACGAGGACGCAGCAGCGGTCCCCCTGGAGGCCGTCGTCAACAGCGTGCTTGCCGACGCGTTGCCGTTGCAGCTGCCCGGATGTCGCCGTGGGCGTCTCGAGGTGGAGGAGACCACGATGCGTCAGGTGAGCGCCACCTCCGATGCCGACGACGATGACACCGCTACCGACACCGACGCGGAGGCTGCTGACTCCGAGGATGGCTCCGAGACCGATGACGGCACCGATACCGACACGGCGGGCCGCAACCGCGACGGCCGTTGAGATCTGCAGGCGGGACGAGAACGCCCGCCGAGGAACACCCCGGATGCTGGATCCAGCCATTCAGGGTACTGAGATGGCAGCGACACCGCCTGGTGCCGCCGGTGACCCCTACGGTCGCCCCCTGTGACTGGGAGGCAACGATGAGCGAGACAACACCGGAGAACGAGGAAGGCCCCGCGGACGGCGGTGCGAGCGGTACGCCCGGCGTGCAGGACGGCGGTGCGGACGGAGGCGCCGACAGCGGTGCGGACGGTGGCGCGGACAGCGGTGCCGAAGGTCCGGCCGACGGTGGCGCAGATGGCACGCCCGGCGTTCACGACGGTGGTGCCGACGGCCCGGCCGAGTGACGGAACCTTCGGCGAGCGAGGTGCCCGGGCCTACGTCCGGGCACCTCGTCGGCCTCCAGCGTCTGGTCGCTGGTGACCTCGACACCTTCACCTCACAGCTGTGGGGTCGCTACCCGCTGCTCAGCCGTGCCGAGGACCTGACACGCGGCTTCGAGGATCTGCTCGGACCGGACGCGGTTGACGAGCTCGTGTCTCAGCGCGGCCTGCGGACACCGTTCATGCGGGTGGCCAAGGACGGCACGACGCTCGGGGACCGCGCCTTCACCGCACCGGGTGGCACCGGAGCCGGCGTCGCCGACCAGGTCAGCGACGGCAAGCTGGTCGCGCTCGTCGCCGATGGGGCCACCATGGTTCTGCAGGGCCTGCACCGCATCTGGCCGCCGATCATCGAGTTCGCCCAGCAGCTGTCCGCCGACCTGGGGCACCCTGTCCAGGTCAACGCCTACGTGACGCCGCCGGCATCGCGTGGTTTCGATGACCACTACGACGTGCACGACGTGTTCGTGCTGCAGGTCGAGGGCCAGAAGCGCTGGTCGATTCACCCGCCGGTGCACGAGTCGCCGCTGCGCGACCAGCCGTGGACCGACCACCGCGCAGCCGTCCAGCAAGCTGCCGGGACCGAGTCGACGATCGACGCCGTGCTGCGACCCGGCGACGTCCTGTACCTGCCCCGGGGGACACTGCACGCCGCGACGGCCCTCGGTCAGATCAGCACGCACCTCACGGTCGGTGTGCACACCTGGACACGGTTCACCCTCGCCACGCAGCTGGTCGCCGAAGCCGTCAGCCGGCTCGGCAGCGACGCCGAGGTGCGCGCCTCGCTCAGGCTGGGCGTCAGCGTCGGTGATGCCGCGGCGATCGGCGACGACGTCGAGCTCGTCCGCGACCGACTGCTCAAGGCACTGGCGGACGTGTCCGCGGCAGACGTCGCGGCCGGTCTGGTGGGCCCGGTGCGGGATGCGCAGCGAGCGGCTCCTGTCGGGCCCCTGGCGCAGCTACGGGCGGCCCGCGACCTGCACGACCAAGACCTGCTGCGGTTGCGAGCCCACCTCGACGCGTCGATCGCCGAGACGGCCGACGGGTCGGAGCTGCGCAGCCGCGCCGGAACACTGCGCCTGGAGGACAGCGAGGCAGACGTCGTCCACAGGCTGCTGGCCGGCGACGCGACTCCGGTGGAGCAGATCGGGCACGACCTTGCCACCCGGCTGCTGGCAGCCGCTGTGCTCGTACCGTCCCAGCCGTGACGCCTACCCCCTGCCCCGGCGGTTGCGTTCGTAGGACAGCCTGAGGGCCATGATCCGCAACCCCCGGTGCGCCGATGCTGCCCGAGAGCGCGGTGACCCCCTTGCGGCCACGGCGGTCTCAGCACGCCGGTGGTTGCTGATCGAGCACTTGGGTCCGTGGGCGTACGACGCGTTCAGCGGCGCTGGTATCGCCCCCGACGTGTGCGAGCGCATCGTCTCGGCGGTACGCGCCACCCGTACCCGACTGCTCATGGTCCGCCGACACGGCCGCTCGGTTCCGTCGGCGAACCGTGCATGGGCGGTGGTCGACACCGAGTCCGGTGGTGTGCAGTGGGGTGGGTGGCAGGCTGACCACGACTTGCTTGCGGCGGCTGACCTGTTGACCAGCGACGTCGGGCTGTACCCCCCTGTGCCGGCGCCGGTGGCTCCGCTGCTGTTGGTGTGCACGCACGGGCGTCACGACACGTGCTGCGCCATCCGGGGGCGACCCCTTGCGGCGGTGCTGTCGGCACGATGGCCCGAGAGCACCTGGGAGTGCTCACACGTGGGCGGTGACCGGTTCGCGCCCAACCTCGTCGTGCTCCCCGACGGCACCTACTACGGCAACCTGGACGCCGACCTGGCCGTGGGTGTCGTCGAGGCACACCTAGCCGGCACGGTCTCGACCGAGCACCTGCGGGGCTTCGCGCACCAGCCTCCGGTCGTGCAGGCGGCCGTCATGGCCGCTCTGGAGCGTTTCGGGCCGGCCGGAGCCCGTGCTGCCGTGTGCCGTCGGATCGAGCGACTGGATGAGGACGTCTGGCGGGTACATCTGGTGGGCAGCGGGGCGTTGCCCATGACTGTCGAGGCGACGGTGACCCGACGACGCCGCGAAGCCGCGCTGCTGACCTGCCACGCCCACCAGCCCTCAGGTGCGTGGTCGTACGACGTGGAGGACCTGCAGGCGGGCGACCTCTGACCCGCTGGCGGTTGAGAACGTGTGCGACACGCCCGGCGTGTCGCGCTGGACCCTCTACCCTCAGCTGCCCTCGCGGAGCGGGCACAATGGTGCGGTGAGTCTCTACCGTGACGAGGGCGTCGTGCTACGCACCCAGAAGCTCGGTGAGGCCGACCGCATCGTTACCCTGCTGACCCGGCAGAGCGGCATCGTTCGGGCCGTGGCCAAGGGGGTACGGCGCACCAGCTCGCGCTTCGGTGCTCGGCTCGAGCCGTTCATGCACGTGGATGCGCAGTTCGCCCGTGGCCGTTCGCTGGACATCATCACGCAGGTCGAGACGATGGGCACCCACGGCGCTCTGCTCGGGGCCCGGATCGGGGCAGACTACGGCGCCTACACCTCGGGCACGGTGATGCTGGAGACTGCGGAGCGACTGACCGGCGAGGAGGGTAACCCGGCGCTGCAGCAGTACCTCCTGCTGGTCGGCGCGCTGCGTGCGCTCGCGGCCGGCGACAGGCAGCCGAGCTCGGTGCTCGACTCCTTCCTGCTGCGGTCGCTGTCGGTGTCGGGCTACGCACCGTCGTTCGAGGCCTGCGCCCGGTGTGCCGCGCCCGGACCGCACGGCGCGTTCAACACATCGGCCGGCGGGATGCTCTGCACGGCTTGCCGGCTGCCTGGCTCGGCTCGCCCGGCCCCGCAGACCGTGACGCTGATGGCGGCCCTGCTCACCGGCGACTGGGATGTCGTCGCCGCGACCGAGCCGCGCTTTCAGCGGGAGGCCAGCGGGCTGGTCGCCGCGTACCTCGCCTGGCACCTCGAGCGCAGCCTGAGGTCCTTGAGCCATGTCGAGCGCTGAGGCCGCACCGAGACCACCGGAGCTGCCGCGCGAGCAGGTGCCCCGCCACGTGGCCATCGTGATGGACGGCAACGGGCGGTGGGCCGGACGACGCGGCCTGCCCCGTACCGCCGGCCACGAACGCGGCGAAGCGGCCCTCTTCGACGTGGTCGAGGGTGCCCTGCAGATCGGTGTCACGCACATCTCGGCGTACGCGTTCTCCACCGAGAACTGGAAGCGCTCACCCGACGAGGTGCGCTTCCTGATGGGATTCAACCGCGACGTGATCCGCCGCCGGCGTGACGAGATGCATGCCATGGGGGTACGGGTGCGCTGGGCCGGACGGCGACCCCGGCTGTGGCGCTCGGTGGTGCGCGAGCTGGAGGTGGCTGAGGAGCTCACCCGCGACAACAGCGTCCTGACGCTCACCATGTGCGTCAACTACGGCGGCCGGGCTGAGCTGGGTGACGCGGCCAGGGCGCTCGCACTCGACGTCGCCGCGGGACGGCTGAATCCCGCCCGGGTCGACGAGCGCACGCTGGCCCGCTACCTCGACGAGCCGGACCTGCCGGACGTGGACCTCTTCTGGCGTACCTCGGGGGAGCAGCGGATGAGCAACTTCATGCTGTGGCAGGCTGCGTACGCCGAGATGGTGTTCACCGACGAGGCCTGGCCCGACGTGGATCGCCGTCACCTGTGGGCGGCGGTGGAGGAGTACGCCCGCCGCAGCCGGCGCTACGGGACTGCCTGACGACGGCCGCCGAGCGCCTTGGACTCCTCCCTCGACTTACGAGTAGTGGTCGACCGCGCGCAGGCAAAGTCAGCGTCTACTCGCAAGTCGACGTCGGGGTCCGGGATCCACCTCAATCGGCCTGCTGCGAGCAAGGGCGGCAGACGCCGAACACCTCGAGCGTGTGGGTCCCTCCACCTCCACGGTGCGCCCGCAGCTGCGGCACACGAGGTGGTGGTGGTGGCCCGAGCTGCACAACCGGTAGAGCGCCTCGCCTTCGTCAGTGCGCAGCACGTCGATCTCACGGGCGTCGGTCATGGCCTGCAGGGCGCGGTAGACCGTGGTCAACCCCACTTTGTCACCACGCCGACGCAGCAATTCGTGGATCTG
>JACCXZ010000026.1 GCA_013696745.1 Nocardioidaceae bacterium
GCGCGGCGTACCTGCCCCTGCGCGCTTGACCGCTGGTCGGGACCCGGACCGGACGCGGCCACCCGCGGCGTAGGCTCGCAGCCCATGAGCGACGAGCGCCACGCCCCCGACATCAAGCCCCGCAGCCGGGACGTCACCGACGGCCTCGAGAAGACCGCCGCACGCGGAATGCTCCGCGCGGTCGGGATGGGCGACGACGACTGGGCCAAGCCGCAGATCGGCGTGGCCTCGAGCTGGAACGAGATCACCCCGTGCAACCTCTCGCTGGACCGGTTGGCCGACGCGGTGAAGTCCGGTGTCCACGCCGGCGGTGGCTACCCGCTGCAGTTCGGCACCATCTCGGTGTCCGACGGCATCTCGATGGGACACGAGGGGATGCACTTCTCGTTGGTCTCACGCGAGGTCATCGCCGACTCCGTCGAGACCGTGATGATGGCCGAGCGACTCGACGGGTCGGTGCTCCTCGCCGGCTGCGACAAGAGTCTGCCCGGGATGCTGATGGCCGCCGCCCGGCTCGACCTGGCCAGCGTGTTCCTGTACGCGGGCTCGACCATGCCCGGCAACGTCGACGGCCAGGACGTCACGATCATCGACGCGTTCGAGGCCGTGGGGGCGTGCCTGCGCGGCCTGATCACCCGTGCCGAGGTGGACCGCATCGAGCGGGCGATCTGTCCGGGCGAGGGTGCCTGCGGAGGGATGTACACCGCCAACACGATGGCCGCGGTCGCCGAGGCGCTCGGGATGTCGCTGCCCGGCTCGGCGGCGCCGCCGGCGGTCGACCGTCGGCGTGACGGCTTCGCCCACAAGTCCGGGCAGGCCGTCGTGGAGATGTTGCGCCAGGGGATCACCGCGCGCCAGGTCATGACCAGGCCGGCCTTCGAGAACGCGATCGCCGTCGTCATGGCACTGGGCGGTTCCACCAACGCGGTGCTGCACCTGCTCGCGATCGCCCACGAGGCGGAGGTGGACCTCTCGCTGGACGACTTCACGAGGATCGGCCGGAAGGTCCCGCACCTCGGGGACCTCAAGCCGTTCGGCCGATATGTGATGAACGACGTCGACCGCGTCGGAGGCATCCCGGTGATCATGAGCGCACTTGTCGATGCCGGAATGATGGACGGTGACTGCCTGACCGTGACCGGCGCGACGATGGCCCAGAACCTTGCCCAGCTGGCCCCGCCGCCGGTCGACGGCACGATCGTGCGCAGCTTGGACAACCCGATCCACGCCACCGGCGGTCTCACCATCCTGCACGGCAGTCTGGCGCCGGAGGGTGCCGTGGTGAAGAGCGCCGGCTTCGACAGCACGATATTCGAGGGAACCGCACGAGTCTTCGACGGCGAACAGGCCGCGATGGCGGCGCTGGCACACGGCACCATCGTCACCGGTGACGCCGTGGTCATCCGGTACGAAGGTCCCAAGGGCGGACCGGGGATGCGCGAGATGCTGGCCATCACCGGAGCCATCAAGGGAGCCGGACTGGGCAAGGACGTTCTGCTCCTGACAGATGGGCGGTTCTCCGGCGGCACCACCGGCCTGTGCGTGGGACATGTCGCCCCGGAGGCCGTCGACAGCGGTCCCATCGCGCACGTCCGTGACGGCGACCCGGTCGTGCTCGACATGGAGGCAGGGACACTCGACCTGCGGGTGGAACCGGTCGAGCTCGAGGCACGCGCACGAGGGTGGCGACCGCGGGAGTCGGTGCACACCCGCGGCGTGCTCGCCAAGTACGCCAGGCTCGTCGGCTCCGCGGCTGCAGGGGCGGTCTGCGGCTGAGCCCACCAGCGGCTCGTCGGGATGCGATCATGAGCGGGTGACCTGCCCGTCGGAGTGCCTCGTGCCCTTCGGTGCGGTGCCAGTCGGTGCCCCGTGACCGCCGCATCCGGACCGGTGATGGTGGTCGTGCTGCTGACCGGCGGGATCCTGAGCGTCGCGGCTGGCTGGTGCGTGGTCCGGACCTGGAAGCGTGGCCTGCGCCGCGACGCGCTGATCGTTGCGGCCTGGAGTTTGAGCTTCATCGCCATGGGTGTGCTCGGCCTGGTCCACGGGCGGCCGGATGCGCCTCCGGTCTACAGCGTTCTGCTCGGGGTGTCGCTGGCGGCGTTCGCGGTCGCCTACGTCGCCATCGTCCGCAGGTTCTTCGACGCCTGGCGTGAGCTCACCCTGGACGCCTGGCTGATCGGCGGCAGTGGCCTCCAGGCGACCTGGAGCATCGTGCTGCTGACCGACAACGGCGTCGCGCTGGAGCAGCCCTACCTGGACCTGGTGCATGTCGGCGTTGCTGCATGGTTCACGGCGGGTGTGCTGCGCCACGCCCCGCTGCTGGAGCATCACTCGCGTCCCGTCCGGCTCGCAGCGGTCGCCTTCCCGCTGCCCTACCTCGCCGCAGTGGTGCTGAACAAGGCCCCGACGCCGACCTGGTCCGACGAGTGGTTCTACCTGCCCGAGCTGCTGACATCCGCGTCGTTCATGCTGATCCTGGTCATGGTCGCGGCCTACCCCGACGGTCTGACGCACGACGTGGTCCCGCTCCGGTCGCGGGTCGGCTTGCAGGCCCCGTACCTCGCCGTGCTGCTGGCCCTCCCGCTTGCATTCACCGCCATCATCAGCGGGGACGCCGGCGGGATGGCGGCTTTCCTGGTCCTGTGCGGCCTGCTGGTCGTCGTGCTGAGTATCCGGCAGATCCTCACCACCGGCGTCAACGAGGCCCTCGTGTCGCGCATGAAGGAGCGGGAGAACCTCTACCGCTCGCTCGTCCAGGACTCCAGCGATGTCATCATGATCGCCACCCACGGGGGGGTGCTGGAGTACGTCAGTCCTGCGGCCTTGCCGGTGCTCGGTGAGCCGGGCGCGGACATGGTGGGCCGACCGGCCGGCGAGGTCCTCGGCGTCACCGACGCGGATCTGATGCAGGTGATCGACTCGGTGCTCGACGACGGTGCGCCACGACGGATCGAGAGCCGGGTGGTCGATCCCACCGAGAGCAGCCACCTCGAGACGATCGTGTCCGTCCGAGGCGGCAACGTCGTGCTCAACGTGCGCGACGTCAGTGAGCGCACCGTGCTGCGTGAACAGCTCAACGACCTGGCCTTCCGGGACCCGTTGACAGGCTTGCACAACCGCACCCGCCTGGTGCGCTCACTCGAGCAGTCGTTGGACACCTGGCGAGGCAACCCGTCCAGCGCGCATCTCGTGCTGCTGTTCCTCGATCTCGACGGCTTCAAGGCGGTCAACGACGCAGCGGGGCATGCCGCGGGTGACGCGGTGCTGCACAAGGTCGCCGGACGGCTCTCCGCGGCGCTCCCACGTACTGCGACGCTGGCACGGGTCGGTGGCGACGAGTTCGCTGTGCTGTTCACCGACATCGGCTGGCAGGAGGTGGGCGTACTGGTCGACCACATCGCCGCCGAGGTCGCCCGGGCCTACGAGATCGAGCAGGGCGAGTTCGTCATCGGGGTCAGCATCGGCGTGGTCGAGGCGGGCGACGCGGCGGACGCGGAGAACCTGTTGCGTGACGCCGATCTCGCGATGTACGCGGCGAAACGTTCACGCCAGAGCTGGATGCCCTTCGATCCCTCGATGCACGAGGAGGCGGTCCGCCGCACCGACAGCGATCGGGTGCACGCTGATGCGCTGAGCGAGGGCCGGCTCGAGCTGCGCTACCAGCCGATCGTCGACCTCGAGACCGAGGAACCGACGGGGGTGGAGGCGTTGCTGCGGTGGCGCACGGCGGCGGGGCTGCTGTGCCTGCCGCAGCCGCTGATCGAGTACGCCGAGCGCACCGGACGGGTCAGCGACCTGACCGACTGGGTCGTCGGTGCGGCACTCGACCAGGTAGCCGCCTGGCGCGAGGAGGTGGCGCTGATCCCGGTGTCGGTCAACCTGGCGCCGGTGGAGCTGCTACGCGAGGGCGCCGTGGCGTCGTTTCGACACGAGCTGGCCAGTCGCGATCTCCCGGCCTCCGTGCTCACCATCGAGATCACCGAGCAGGTGCTGTTGCACGAGGCCGATCGGGCGATCCGGGTCATCAACGACCTGAGGGCACTCGGCGTCAAGGTGGCCATCGACGACTTCGGGACGGGATTCTCCTCGTTGGCCTACCTCGTGGACCTGCCCGTCGACGTGATCAAGATCGATGCGAGCTTCCTGCAGGCGCTCCCGCGGACCCACACGGCCCGCACCGTGGTCGCCGGCATTGTGGACATGGCCCGCGACCTCGACCTCGTCGTCGTCGCGGAGGGAGTCGAGACGATCGAGCAGCGGGACCTGCTGCTCACGCTGGGGCGCACACAGTGCCAGGGCTACCTGTTCGGTGGTGTCCTGCGCAGCGAGGAGGTCAGTGCACTCTTCGCGATCGGTTCGGGAAGTCTGCAGGTGGAGCATCGCCGCGCCTCCGAACGCTCCGCCTGATCCGGGCGTCGCGGCGCGACCGGACTCTCGACCCGGCGGGCTCCCGCCGCCAGCTCCCCATGGCATGTTGGCACTGCCCATGGGACGCAACCCATGGTTGGTGCGGTTTACCAGGGTCCCCAGGTAAACCGCGCCACGCCCGGCGGCCTGACGGCTGGCATCCGAGACGCGTGTCCGCATGTCGAGACACAGTGACCGTCTGATTGATCTGCGGCGTGGTGTGGGCGAGAGTGAGTGCGTGCGCTCCCCGATCATTCTCGTATGCCGATGACGTGAAGACTCCCGGAGTCACACGTCCCCCTCGCCCGCCCTCCGGGGCCGAGGGGTTTTTTTGTGCCATCGATCCAGGACCGCCGACACTGCCTGATCAACCGACGAGGACCGTGATGAGTGAGCAGATGACCGGGGCGGCCAGCCTGGTGAGATCGCTGGAACAGGTCGGCGTCGACACGATCTTCGGCATCCCCGGTGGCGCCGTCCTCCCGGTGTACGACCCGCTGTTCGACAGCCAGCAGATCCGGCACATCCTGGTTCGCCACGAGCAGGGCGCCGGGCACGCAGCCCAGGGGTACGCCGTGGCCAGCGGCCGGACCGGTGTGTGCATGGCGACGTCAGGCCCGGGGGCGACCAACCTGGTGACGCCGATCGCCGACGCGAACATGGACTCCGTCCCGCTGGTCGCCATCACCGGGCAGGTACCGAGCTCGGCGATCGGGACGGACGCCTTCCAGGAGGCCGACATCCGCGGCATCACCATGCCCATCACCAAGCACTCGTACCTGGTGACCGACCCGGCGCAGATCCCGCGCATCATCGCCGAGGCGTTCTACATCGCCGGGACCGGACGCCCGGGACCGGTGCTCGTCGACATCGCCAAGGACGCGCTGCAGGCGATGACGACCTACTCCTACCCGCGCGAGGTGTCGCTGCCCGGGTACCGGCCTACGACGCGTCCGCACGCCAAGCAGCTGCGCGAAGCCGTGCGGTTGATGCTCGCCTCGACCCGGCCGGTGCTGTACGTGGGCGGCGGAGTCATCAGGGCCAACGCATCCGCCGAGCTCCGGACCCTCGCCGATCTGACCGGCATCCCGGTGGTCACGACGCTGATGGCCCGCGGTGCCTTCCCCGACAGTGATGAGTTGCACCGCGGCATGCCCGGTATGCACGGCAGTGTGTCGGCGGTCGCGTCGCTGCAGCGCTCGGACCTGCTGATCTCGCTCGGGGCACGCTTCGACGACAGGGTGACCGGCAAGCTGGACTCCTTCGCCCCCGGGGCCAAGGTCATCCACGCCGACATCGACCCGGCGGAGATCTCCAAGAACCGCATCGCCGACGTACCGATCGTGGGTGACGTGCGTGAGGTGATCACCGAGCTGTGCGTCATCCTCGAGGCCGAGCAGGCTGCCGGCCGCAGCGGGGACTACGCCGCATGGCGCGACTACACCGCCGGCATCGCGACCCGGTACCCGCTCGGCTACGACCAGCCCGACGACGGATCGTTGTCCCCGCAGTACGTCATCGAGCGGATCAACGACGCTGCCGGGCCGGGGGCCACGTACGTCGCCGGCGTCGGACAGCACCAGATGTGGGCCAGCCAGTTCGTGCAGTACGAGCGCCCGAACTCGTGGATCAACTCCGGCGGCCTGGGCACGATGGGCTTCGCCGTGCCGGCCGCGATGGGCGCCAAGGTCGCCGAGCCGGACCGCGTCGTCTGGGCGATCGATGGGGACGGCTGCTTCCAGATGACCAACCAGGAGCTCGCGACCTGCGCGATCGAGGGCATCCCGATCAAGGTCGCGGTCATCAACAACTCGTCGCTGGGCATGGTCCGGCAGTGGCAGTCGCTGTTCTACGAGGGCCGCTACTCCAACACCGACCTGCACTCGACCCGCATCCCGGACTTCGCGAAGCTCGCCGAGGCGTACGGGTGCGTCGGTCTGCGCTGCGACAAGCCCGACGACGTGGACTCGATCATCGCCCAGGCCATGGAGATCAACGACCAGCCGGTGGTCGTCGACTTCGCCGTGCACCGCGACGCGATGGTGTGGCCGATGGTCGCCGCCGGCACGAGCAACGACGCGATCCAGATCGCGCGCGACATGGCGCCCGACTTCGAGACGGA
>JACCXZ010000186.1 GCA_013696745.1 Nocardioidaceae bacterium
TTGTCGCGAATGCACACCACAAAGTCACTAACGACACGCGACACTAGGAAGGCAGGCTGAGAGATCATGGCAGTCTCAATGCTCTTCTCCGCGCTGGAGCCGGCTCGGATGGCTGCGAGGGACGACAGCAGCTCGCGTCGCCGTCCGTGCCGCAAGATGCCCAACCCGCGCAAGTGCCGGCGGCGTCGGCGCAGCCGCAGCCGCAGCCGCAGCTCCGACTGACGGTGACCAAGCACCGCCCAGACGTGGACGGGGCCCCCTTCAGGGTCAGTCCACGCGGGTGCGCCCCCACGGCGGGGCCTGAAAGGCACGTGGCAGCGGATGGTCGCGTCCTTGCGGCCGGCTGCCGACGACGGTCGGCTCGTCGAGGACGCCCCGGGGTTGCGGCTGCGCGAGGTGTTCACGCAGTTCTGGCCAGCGCTACGGCCGCTGCGAGGCTGGCTGGCGCTCGGGCTGGTCCTCCTCGCTGTGGCGCCGCTGATCGGCATCGCGGAGATCCTCCTGTTCGAACGACTGGTCGACGACGTGCTCGTGCCGGCGGACTTCGGTCCGCTGCCTTTCATCGCCGGCCTCTACATCGGCCTGAACGTGCTGAGCGCCGTCGTCTCCGGCGCCGACGACTACCTGTCGACCTGGGTGTCGCAGCGGTTCCTCGTGCAGCTGCGCACCGACACGTTCCGCCACGTGCTGTCACTGCCGTTGCACGTGCGCGAGCAGCGGCGCCTCGGTGACGTGCTCTCCCGCCTGACCTCCGACATCGGCTCGGTCGAGGCGTTCATGGTCCGCCATCTCGCCAACGGCCTCGGCGCCGTGATCCGGCTCGTCTTCTTCGTGGCGGCCCTGTTCTGGCTCCAGTGGGAGCTCGCGCTGGCGTCGATGGTCGTCGTCCCGGTGTTCTGGTTCGTGTCCACCCGACTCGCACGGTTCGTCCAGGACCTCTCCCGCGAGCGCGCGCGGCGCGGCGGATCGCTTGGGTCGGTCGCCGAGGAGGCGATCTCCACGGCCCCGCTCGTGCAGGCCTACAACCGCGAGGACCGAGCTGTCGCCGCGTTCCACCGACAGACCCGCGGTATCGCCGAGGCCGCGCTGGCGTCCAGCCGGGTGCGCTCGGCATTCGTGCCCTTGGTCGACCTCGCCGAGCTGATCGGCATCCTGTGCGTGATCACCCTGGGGACCTGGGCCCTGGCCACCGACCGGCTCACCATCGGCGGTCTGCTCGCGTTCCTGACCCTGATGAGCCAGTGCTACCGCCCGATCCGTGAGCTCAACGACCTCGTACCCAGCCTGTTCTCTGCCACAGCCGGAGCCGAGCGGGTGGTGGAGCTGCTGCGCGAGTCGCCGGTGGCCGAGCACCCGGAGGCCCACGACCTCGACCAGCCCAGGGGCGAGGTGGTCTTCGACGAGGTCTCGGTCCGCTACCCAGGAGCCGGGCGCGATGCCCTGCGCCACGTGAGTCTCACCGCCGCACCGGGGGAGGTGGTGGCGGTCGTCGGACCCAGTGGCGCCGGCAAGTCGACCCTGGCGCGGCTCTTGACCCGTCAGGTGGAGGCGACTTCGGGCCAGGTGCGTATCGACGGCCACGATCTGGGCCGGCTCACCATCCGGTCGTCGCGGGAGGCGGTGTCGTTGGTCCTCCAGGAGATGCTGCTGCTGGACACCAGTGTGCACGACAACGTCGCCTTCGCCAGGCCCGACGCCAGTGCAGCGGAGGTGGAGGAGGCCGCGCGCGCCGCGGACGCCGACAGCTTCATCCGGGAGCTGCCCGACGGCTACGGGACCCGGATCGGGCAGCGGGGGCGCAGCCTGTCGGGCGGACAGCGCCAACGGCTGTCCCTGGCCCGGGCGCTGCTGCGTGGAAGTCCCGTGCTCGTGCTCGACGAGCCCACGACCGGTCTGGACCCCGAGAGCGCCCGTCGCGTGCTCGCCCCGCTGCGCGCGGCCGCACGCGATCGGACCGTGCTCCTGATCACCCACGACCCCGTGGCCGTCGAGTTCGCCGACCGGGTGGTCCGGCTCGAGGCAGGTGCGGTACAGCCGGACCCGGTCGAGCCACCCCCCGCCCTCTGCACAGATCTCGCCGGAAGCCCCCGATGATCCTGTCCCGCGTCCGCGACACGGTGGCCACGTCCGAGGAAGGCTGTGCGCCCTCCGGCACCGAGATCGTGCCAGGCTACGAGGTGGTGAGCCTCATGCGTCACGGCCGGCGGCTCGACACGTACGACGCGCACAGCAAGGAGCGCGACTGCCGATGCGTCCTCAAGGTGGTGCGCGAGGACCGGGCTCATGAGTCGGCCTGCCGGGAGGCGCTCGTGCGCGAGGGAACCCTGCTGCGCGATCTGACCCATCCGCACCTGGTCCGCGCGTACGAGGTGGTCGAGGAGCCGCGCACCGCGATCGTGCTCGAGACCCTCAGCGGCGCCACCCTGGCAGCGCTGATCGAGGACGCACAGCTCACACCGGCCGACGCGGCCATGATGGGGCTGCAGCTGGTGTCCGCGCTCAGTTGCCTGCACCGGCGGGGCTGGCTGCATCTCGACGTCAAGCCCTCCAACATCGTGGTCCAGGGTGGCCGCGCGATCCTCATCGACCTGAGCCTGGTCGGCCGGCCCGGTGACGGACGAGCCGGAGCCGGCACCGACGGCTACCTCTCGCCCGAGCAGGCCCACGGACAGGGCCTGTCATCTGCCAGTGACGTGTTCGGGCTGGGGGTCACGCTGGGCGAGGCACTCACCGGACGACTGCCGTACGCCGAGGAGGGCGACTGGGACCGCGGCACCGCGCCCCGGCGTCCCGGGTGGCGGTTCCGCCGGCACCTGGGACGCGCGCCCAAGGGGTTCGCCGCCCTGGTGCTGGCCTGCATCGACCCCGACCCGGCCCGACGACCCGGCCTGGACGACGTGCGCAGCGTCCTGCGCAGCCTGATGGCCCCCGATGGAGAGGACGGCGCATGAGGAGCAGCGGTCACATCGACTCCGGGCTGAGCGGCACCGGGGTCTTCCTGGCGGTGAGCCTCGTCGTCACCGCGGTGCTGGTCGCGGTCTTCGTCGCCCCGTGGTCCGACGACGAACCGGACGATCGCGCGACCGATTCGGCCGGAGCCGTGGTCGACGAGACCGACGAGACCGACGAGACCGCGGCGGAGGCGGCGTGCGACCCGGTGCTCAGTCAGCCGGCCGACAAGAACCGACACATCGACGACCGCCCGCTCACGTACCCCGAGCCGCCGTCGTTCGGCCACCACAGCAGCCGCTGGGCCGTGCTGTCCCCACCGTTCTACAGCGTCGCCGACCGCCCCGACGTCGCCGTGCTCGTGCACAACCTCGAGCACGGCTACAACATCCTCTGGTACGACGAGACGGTCGTCGACGATGCCACGGCTCTCGCCCAGGTGCGGACCATGGCTCGCGAGTACGCCGGCCGCGACCGTGACCCGGCGCGGGCGTTCATCGCCGCGCCGTGGACCGTCCAGGACGGCGGGTCGATGCCCGAGGGCAGGCACTACGCGCTGACCCACTGGTACGCCGATCCGGACGACCGCAGTCGATCCCGCCAGGATGAGGTCGGGTACACGATGTACTGCAGCTCGGTGACCCCCGACGTCGTGCGGCAGTGGATGCGGGACTACCCGCTCGAGGACTCGCCCGAGGGGCACCCCGTCAACATGTGACCGTCCGGGCCGCAAACACGCCGGCATACCAGCCACCGAACGCCGTCATCGCCTCGTCAGATGAAGGTCTTCTCATGTGCTCCTCACGCCGGCCTCACCGTGCCTCGCCATCGTGGTGGTTACCAAGGACACCGACACGACACCTGGAGGACCCATGCTTCCCAAAGCAGCCACCGCCGGCTTCGCCACCACCGCCCTGGTCGCTGGAGGCGTGGTCGCCGCGGCACCCGCCATGGCAGACGACTTCAAGTCCCGCTCCGGAGACTGCAGCCGGCAGAGCAACTACACGATGACACTCAAGGAGATCGACATCCGGGGCGGTGACGACGACGACGGCCTGCGCACCACCTTCTTCGTCAACGGCAACCGGCAGGGCGCGATCTGGCGGGTGACCGTGAAGCGCGCGGGCAAGGTGGTGCATCGCGTGTCCAAGCGGGCCAACGCCAAGGGCAACATCTTCGTCGCTGATCGATTCCGCGCCGACGACGACGCCGCGGTACGGGTCGTCGCTCGTGCCGGGTACGGCGAGACGTGCCAGCGGTTGATGCGCCTAGACGACGACCGCGACGACTGACGTCACCTTCGTCCAGTCGACGCCGGCGTCGGGCCGAACGGGTCCAGCTGGTCTGGTGAACGGCCTCGGCTACCCCGCCGGGGC
>JACCXZ010000048.1 GCA_013696745.1 Nocardioidaceae bacterium
GGTCACGGGAGTGGCCACTGCGACGGCGACGCTCGACGCGAGTGGTTGGCGCACCAAGCCGGCCATCGTCGCCCTGCTCGCCGGGGTCGAGGTGCCCGAGGCGCTGGAACGACTCGAGGGTGTCACCTTGCGGCCGCTGTACCTGGCCGAACGTCCCTGGCCGGACGACCTGCGGGACCGGTTGCTGGCGCTGCTCCCGCTGGGCAGCACCAGCGCCCGCGAGCTGGCACTGCTGGACACCGCGATCGGCCGGGTGGTCGGCGAGGTCGCTGCCGCTGCCATCGCCGAGGCCCGGGTCGTCGCCGACCTGGTCGTGTCACCGGAGCAGACGCCGCACCACCGATGTCGTGGCCTTCGACACCGGGCCGGCGAGCTGCCTGCTCGACCTGGTGGCAACGCGGGCGACGACGAGCGGTCAGGCGTACGACGTGGACGGCCGGCTCGCGCGCCGGCAGCGTCCGGCCCGACCTGCTGCGCGCGATGCTGCGCGATCCCTACTTCGCGTTGGCGCCTCGAAGTGTCCGCGCCATCGGCTGGGAGGACCTGGCGGCGACGCTGACACAGCTGAGCGCCTGCAGCGTGGCGGCCGCGGTGCAGTCGTACGACGTCGCGGAGCTGCTGGTCTCCGGTGGCGGCACCCGCAACCCCGAGTTGATGCGACGCCTGCGCGACGTGCTGCCGCAGGCGACGGTGGCGGACGCCGACAGCCGTGGGGTCGATCCGGACGCCAAGGAGGTCTTGATGTGGGCGCTTCTCGGGTTCCTGTCGTGGCACGGACTGCCCGGCACGGTCATCGGCCAGGACGGCCGCACGGCCACCGGCGCATCCGGACCGCGGGTGCTGGGCCGCCTCACACCCGGCGCACGGCCACTGCGGATGCCGGACCCGTCCTCCACCCCCGTCCGGTCGCTGCGCCTGGTCTGAGCCGTCGGCGTGACGAGCGACTCACCCCAGCGGACCCGTACCGGGCATGGAGTCCGCCGGTACTACGTTGTAGCCGACGGACCTGCTTGCCCCCCAGTACGAGGACCGACATGAGCACCGCTCAGACCCAGCGACAAGGCCGTCCACATGTGGTCGTGGTCGGCGGTGGATTCGCCGGCCTGCAGACGGTGCGGTCCCTCAAGCGCGCCGACGTCGACGTCACACTGGTCGATCGGCACGTCTACAACACGTTCCAGCCGCTGCTCTACCAGGTGGCGACCGCGGCCCTGAACGCCGGCGACATCACCTACTTCCTGCGCTCGTCGCGCGCACACCAGGACAACGTGCGGTACCGCAAGGGCGCCGTCACGGGTGTCGACCCGCAGTTGCGCACGGTCACCTTGGACTCCGGCGACACCCTCACGTACGACTACCTCGTCATCGGCACGGGTGTCACCACGAACTGGTTCGGTATCTCCGGAGCGGCGCAGAACGCGATGGCGATGTACACCCGCAAGCAGGCGCTGGTCGTCCGCGACCGGCTGTTCACCGTTCTGGAGCAGGCGGCCGCCCAGGGTCACCCACGAGACCTGCGGTTCGTGGTCGTCGGCGGTGGGGCGACGGGTGTGGAGATGGCCGGCGCGCTCGCCGAGATGCGCAACAACGCGATAACCAGGACCTATCCCGAGCTGAACCGGGACCGCGTGCACATCACGCTGATCGAGATGGCGCCGCACGTGCTCGCACCGTTCGCCCCGAAGCTGCGGGACTACGCCGCTCGGGAGCTGGTCAAGCGCGACGTCGACCTCCGCCTGGCGACCTCGGTGAGCGAGGTCCGCCCGGACGCCGTGGTGGTCGACGACGACGAGGTCCTGACCGCGGACATGGTCGTCTGGGCCACCGGCGTCACGGTGCACGAGGTTGTCAGCACGTGGGGGCTACCGCAGGGACGGGGCGGCCGGATCCTGGTCGAGGCAGACCTGCGAGTCCATGGGTTCGACGAGGTCTTCGCAGCCGGGGACATCGCGGTGTCCGAGGACAACCCGCTGGCCCAGCTGGCGCAGCCGGCGATCCAGGGCGGCAAGCACGTCGCCAAGCAGATCAAACGGCTGGTCGCGGGTGAACCCACCAAGGCGTTCCGCTACCGCGACAAGGGCACCATGGCTACGATCGGCAGCCGGGCCGCGGTCGCCGAGATCATTCACATCCCGAAGCTCAAGGGCTTCATCGCCTGGGTGATCTGGCTGTTCATCCACGTCGTCGGGCTGCTCGGCAGCCGCAACCGGCTGTCCACCACGGTGAACCTGGGCGTGCGCTACCTGTCCTGGCCGCGCACGTTCAACGCGATCGTGGGCGAGGTCGAGGTCCCGACCCCGAAGTCGCAGGACCGGACCCGCCAGTCAACCTGACGGCGCTGCGTGATCGGTCAGACCGATGTGGACCGCGGGACGGGTGGGTACCGCGCCATCGCCTCGAGAGCGCCGAGGTCCATGTGGTTGCGGATGTAACGCCGCGACGCTTCGTAGGGCGGGACGAAGTCCCAGGGCGCCTGGACCCCGTTGCCGAGTGCCTGCATGACAGCGATCCTCCGCTGCTGGCTTTCGCGCACCTCCCGGTCGATCCTCGGCAGGTCCCAACGCGCAGCTACCTCGGCCCTCAAGTCCGCGAGCAGGTCGGCATGGGCCGGTTCGTCGGCCAGGTTGTTCCGCTCGAGCGGGTCCGCGGAGAGGTCGAACAGCTGATCGGGGTCGGCCGGTGAGTGGATGAGCTTCACGTTGCCGCGTCGGACCATGACGATCGGAGCGATCGCACCCTCAGCGAGATACTCGGCCGCCACCGTGTCCCGACCGCTCGGCTCACCGGCCAGCAACGGCAAAAGGCTCTGGCCGTCGAGAGGTCCGACAATCCCTGACAGGTCGCCGTCCTGAGCCAGCCCGACGAGGGTCGGCAGCAGGTCCATCGTCGTCACCGGCGACGACACCCGACCCGCCTTGAACCGCGAGGGAGCGGTCACCACCAGCGGCACGCGCGCCGATCCCTCGAAGAAGTTCATCTTGAACCAGAGGCCTCGTTCGCCGAGCATCTCGCCGTGATCGCTGGTGAGGATCACTACCGTGTCGTCCAGGCGACCGGTCTCGCGCAACAGGTTGATCAGCTTGCCGATGTGATCGTCGACGTACGAGATCGCCCCGTAGTACGCGCGGCGGGCCGCCCGTGCCTGTTCCGTGGTGATCTGCACGCCGTTCATCGCGCACACGTGCCGTAGCCGAGCCTCGTGGGGGTGCACGTTCGCCTCGTCGTACTGGAACGTAGGCATCGGGATGTCTTCGTCGCGGTATATGTCCCACCACTGCCGGGGGATCGCGAACGGGTCGTGCGGGTGGCTGAAGGAGACGACGAAGCAGAACGGCCGCTCGTCGTTCGAGCGGATGTGGCCGAACAGCTCTCGCTCGGCCGCGAAGGCCACCTCGTCGTCGAAGTCCAGCTGATTCGACCGCAGGCACGGGCCGGCGTCGACGATCGATGACATGTCGTGGTACCAGTCCGGGCGGTCATGGGGCCGATTCCAGTCAGGCGTCCAGCCGAAGTCGACCGGATAGATGTCGGTCGTCAGCCGTTCCTCGAACCCGTGCAGCTGATCGGATCCGCAGAAATGCATCTTGCCCGACAACACCGTTCGATACCCGGCGCCCCGCATGTGGTGGGCGAAGGTCGGGATCTCCGAGGCGAACTCTGCGGCGTTGTCGTAGGCATGCGTCCGGGACGGTAGCAGCCCCGTCATGAGTGACGCCCGCCCTGGTGAGCACAGTGGGCTGCCGGTGTAGGCGTTGTCGAAGACGACTCCGTTGTCAGCAAGCCAGGACATTGCCGGCGTCCGGGTGATCGGATGGCCGTGGAAGGGCAGCGCGCTCGGCACCATCTGATCCGCCATGAGAATCAGGACGTTGGGCTTTCGGTCCGTGCTCACGATTGCCTACCTCTCGATGACGGGACGTCGCTGCTCGCCGACCCTTGCCTCAGCTGTTGCGGTCTCGAGCGAGGGCGTGTGCGCAATCAGCTGTTGGGTGTACGGCTGCTGCGGGTCGGCGAGCACCTGGGCGGTCTCTCCGTACTCCACGATGCTTCCCTCCGACAGCACCACCACCTTCTGGGCGATCGAGCGCACCAGCGGCAGGTTGTGGGTGACAAAGACCATGGACAGTCCGAGGTCGCGTTGCAGCTGTCCCAAGAGCTCGACGATCGCCGCCTGCACACTCACGTCGAGCGCGGAGGTGACCTCGTCGCACACCAGGATTGACGGCGATGAGATCAAGGCACGAGCGATCGCGACGCGCTGGCGCTCACCGCCGGAGAGCTGGTCGGGATACCGACGGGCATAGGCCGCCGACAGCGACACCTGCTCCAGCATCAGTCCTACGCGGTGGTCGGCTTCGCGTCCTTTGGCGATGCCGAAGACGGCCAGGGGCTGACCGACTGTCTCGCCGACGGTCTTGCGCGGGTTCAGTGAGCCGTACGGGTTCTGAAAGATGTACTGGATCTGGCGACGGGACTCCGTGCTGCGCGACCGTGCCGACGTCTCGAGCTCTTTGTCACCGAGTCGAATGCTGCCGGTCCAGTCGCGGTGCAGCCCCGCTATCGAGCGGGCCGTCGTGGTCTTGCCAGACCCGGACTCGCCTACCACCGCAAGGCACTCGTGATGCTCGAGCTGCAGGTTGATCGAGTGCAGCACCTCCACCTTGCCGTAGCGCGCAACGACGTTCTCGAGCGTCAGCACTGCCGATCCTGCGGCCGGCGCGACGTCGACGGGGTCACCGGCCCTGGCCTGCGTCTGGGGCATGACCTCGACTGCCCGGATGCAGCGCGCGCTGTGCTCCGGGCCGACCGGTGACAGCGGTGGGATCTGCGCGTCGCACTCCGGGATGTGCATCGTGCAGCGGGGAGCGAAGGCGCAGCCCGGCGGACGCCGCCCCGGCGACGGTGCATGCCCAGGGATCCCGAGCAGGCTACGACCGCCGGTGAGGCGGGGGATCGCGCCGACCAGCCGTTGGGTGTACGGATGGGCCGAGGACTCGAACAGCTCCTCCGCGAAACCGAACTCGACCACGCGCCCGGCGTACATGACGGCGACCCGGCGGGCCAGGGCCGCGACGACGGCGAGGTCGTGGCTGACATAGAGCGCAGCGACGTTGTGTGCGGCTGCGAGCTCGCGCACCGTCGACAACACCGTTGCCTGCGTGGTGACGTCGAGACCGGTGGTCGGCTCGTCGAGCACGATCAGGCGTGGCCGGTTGGCGAACGCCATCGCGAGACCGACCCGCTGTTGCTGACCACCGGACAGCTCGTGGGGGTAGCGGCGCAAGTACGTGGGGTCGTCGGACAAGGCGACCTCGCGCATCGTCTCCGCGATGCGCTCGTCGTGGTCGCGACCACGCCCCCCGGCGTGTGCCTGGAGGACCTCTCGGAGCTGGATGCCGATTCGCAGAGCTGGGTTCAGCGACGACGCGGGATCTTGAGGAACGTACGAGACGGTCGACCCGCGGAGCCGTCGTAGGTGCTCCACGTCGAGCATGAGGATGTCTTGATCGCCCACGAGCACCTCACCACCCGCGATACGCAGGCCGCGACGTGCATGTCCGAGCAGGGCGAGCCCGACCGTGGTCTTCCCGGATCCGGACTCGCCGACGACCCCGAGCACTTCTCCGGGGGCGATCTGGAATGACACGTCCATGACCACCGGTACCCCGGAGGTCGTCTCGATCTGCAGGTTGCGGACGCTGACCGCTGCTGGCATGGCGCCAGGACCCGGCAGCGGTGCGACGCTCACTCGTCACCCCGCTCGCGGTCGATGCCGGCGGCGGTACGAGCGATGCCATCGCCGAACAGACCCGTGCCCATGGTGAGCAGGGCGATGGCGATGATCGGCGTCAACGCCCCCCACGGCTGCGTCGCCAGCGCGATCTGGTTCTGTTGGATCATGGTGCCCCAGTTTGCGCCGTTGGGGTCCGGAGAGAGCCCCAAGAACGCAAGAGCCGCGATGACGCCGATGGAGTAGGTCAGCCGCAGGCTCGCCTCGACCATCATCGGCCCGAGGATGTTCGGGAGCAGCTCACCGGTCAAGATCCGCACTCGCGACAGCCCCATCGACTCGGTCGCCGCCACGAAGTCGCGCTCGACCACCGGTTGCGCTGCCCCACGAGCCACGCGCGCCACCCGTGGAGCGGTGGTCACTGCGATCGCCACGATGATCACCCAGGTTTGGGCACCCACGAGGCTGACCGCCACGAGTGCGAGCATGATCTGGGGGAAAGCCATGATCACGTCCATCGCCCGCATCAGCACGTCGTCGAGTGCGTTGCGGGTGTACGCCGCCACGAGGCCGATCGCGACGCCGAGTACGAGGCCGATCGCGGTTGATACCGCGGCCATGACGAGAATGCCCCGACCGCCGTACAGAAAGCGGCTGAGCACGTCCTGGCCGAGGTAGTCGGTGCCGAGGACCCCCGCGTCGCCGCCGGGCGGGGAGTTCGGGATCGCGACGAACTCGCTGGCCGTGTGCGGTGCGACGTACGGTCCGACGATGGCGACGACCACGAGGATCAGCACGAACAGGGCACCGATCCTGGTCCGCCACAACCGAAAAGCGCGCGTCACGAGTGTGGACGAGCGCACCGGCGGGGTAGGTGTCCCCACCCCCTCGGCCAGCGCCTGTCCGGTCTGGCTCATAGCCGTGTCCGCAAGCGTGGGGTGACCAGAATCGTCGCGACGTCGGCGAGCAGGTTCAACAGGACGTAGACGCCAGCGATGAGCATCGCCAGGGCCTGAACCACCGGGATGTCGTGATTGACTACGGCGTCCTGCAGCGCGCTCCCGATTCCGGAGTAGTTGAAGACGTACTCGATCACGACCACGCCCCCGGCCAGGTACGCCAGGTTGATGGCGATGACCTGGAAGACCGGACCGATGGCGTTCGGCAGCGCGTGCCTGATCAGAACGGTGCGCTCGGGCAAACCCTTGAGCCGCGCCATCTCGACGTAGTCGCTCTCCAGGACTTCGACCATCGAGGCGCGCATGATGCGTGCCACGTACGGCGCCACGGCGAGCACCAGGGTCGCAGTGGGCAGCACAAGCCCCTCGGGCACGTCCCACGGGCGTTGTCCGGGCGAGATCGGACTGATCGCGGGAAGCACTTGCAGGACCGTTGTCGCGAACAGCATGACAAGCAGCACCGCGACCACGAACTCGGGCAGTGCGGCCAGCGCCAGCATCGCGCTCGAGCTCACGGTGTCGAACGCCTTCTCGCGTCGCAGTGCCGCCCACGAGCCGATCGCGATCGACAACGGGATGGAGATCACGGCGGCGCACAGGACGAGCACTGAACTGTTCACCAACCGGGAACCGAGGAGCTCGGTGACCGGTTGCTGCGCCGCCAGAGAATTACCGAGGTCGCCGTTCAGAAGTCCACCGGCCCAGCTGAGGTACTGCCCGAGCACGGACTGATCGAGGTCCAGCTCCGCACGCAACGCTGCCAGGCTGGCCGGCGTCGCGTCGCGGCCGAGGATGGCTCGCGCCGGGTCACCCAGCGCCTGGGTCGCCGCGAAGACGAGGATCGAGACGAGCACCAGCACCAGGACACCGAGCAGTAGCCGCCGGATGATGAACGCGCCGATCCCGCCCTGTCGCAGCCAGGTCATCTCGAGGCCAGTGTCAGCCGAACCAGATGGTGCGATACCCGTGACCGTAGCTCGCGAGGTTCAGGGTTCCCCTGCTCGGGCTGAACCCCTGCACCTCGGGCGAGTAGCCGTCGATCAGGCTGCCGAAGAACGGAATGATGTAGCCGCCGTTCTCGTACTCCAGCCTCTGCATCTCGTGCTGCAGCTCGATGCGCTTGGCGTCGTCGGTCGCGGCCAGCGCCTGGTTGTACAGCGACTCGAAGTTCGAGCCCTCGCCGGACGTCGGGGGCCAGTGGGTCTCGTTGTACGGCGCAGATGGGAGCGAACCCTGCTGCACCTGGTTGAGGTAGCCCCGGGTGCCCCAGAAATCGACGGAGAACGCGAGCTTCAGGTAGTCATCGCCGTAGTAGTTGGGGACGTTCTTGACGTTGACGGTGACACCGGCATCCTTCGCCTGCGACGCGAAGACCGTAGCCAGCGAGACCATGCCAGCTGCTCCGTTGGTGGTGTGCAGGTCGACGGTGAGGCCCTCCATGCCGGCTTCCGCAAGGAGCGCCTTGGCTTGGTCGATGTCCCGTGTTCGCTGCGGCAGCGTGTCGTTGTACCCGTCGTCGAACGGCGAGTAGAGGTCGTTGGCCAGGAAGCCGTAGCCGGAGGCGATCTGTTGGATCATCGCCTCCCGGTCGACGATGAGGCGCATGGCCTGCCGGACCCGGTTGTCGTCGAACGGCGGCATGTCGATCGCCATGCAGATCGGCACCCAGCCGCCGGTCTCGGAGATCAGGGACTTCATCTGGCGCGACTCGAGCACCTGGACCTGCGACGCCGGAAGGTCGGTCATGGCGTCGATCTGACCGCCGAGCAGGGCGTTGACCTGCGCCGTGGAGTCGGCGAAGTTCGTGATCGTCACGGTATCGAAGTACGGTTCGCCACTGCGCCAGTAGTTCGGGTTGCGCTCGCTCACACTCTCCTGTCCCGGCGTGAAGCTCTTGAGCTTGTACGCACCGGTGCCGATCTGCTCGGAGGGGTAGCCCTCGTAGCCCACCGGGACGATGCCAAACGTGTAGCTCGCGAGCGTCTGCGGGATGGTTGAATCGGCCGTCTTGAGCGGCAACCGAACGGTGTACTGGTCCAGCTTCTTGAGACCGGCTGTGTCCATCGATGCAGTTGCGGCAAATCCGGTCAGATTGTTGCTTTCGGTGCCGATCCGTTGCAGCGAGTAGATGACGTCGTCGGCCGTCATTGTCTTGCCGTTCTGGAACTCGATACCCTGGCGCAACTCTATGGTGTATTGCGTTGAATTGTCCGCTGTGACGTTCTCCGCGAGGCCGTCGCTCGTCAGTCGGTACTCGTCGTCGAACGTCAGCAGCGTCTCGAACGCACTGACGAGGCGTGCCTGGTCCGGCTTGGTGATAATGTTCTGGCCGTCGAAGAGGTCCTTGGCCCCACCACCGGTGACCCCCAGCCTGAAGTTGCCACCTCGCTTGGGCGAGCCTGCCGCGGACGGTTCGCTCGACGGCGAGGAGCCGCCGCCGCAGGCGGCCAGGCCGGTGCCGAGCGCCACCCCCGCCGCTCCGACCAAGAACTGGCGCCGGGTGGCCGGGTAGCCGAAGGGGCTGCCGCTCCCGTTGTCGCGCGGGCTCC
>JACCXZ010000102.1 GCA_013696745.1 Nocardioidaceae bacterium
TGCTCCCGACCGTCGCCTACGCGCTCGAGGGTGAAGCACCCGTCTACGCGACCGAGGGGTCGATCGCCATGACCGGCTCCTTGGTGCAGTGGTTCCGCGACGGGCTGGAGATGATCGGCTCGGCGCCGGAGATCGAGACGCTTGCCTTGCGCGTGACGGACAACGGCGGGTGCTACATCGTGCCGGCCTTCTCCGGGCTGTACGCCCCGCGCTGGCAGTCCGATGCCCGGGGCGTCATCGTCGGTCTGACGTCCTACGTCACCAAGGGCCACCTCGCCCGTGCGGTGCTCGAGGCGACCGGCTGGCAGACCCGGGAGGTCGTGGATGCGATCAACGCCGACTCCGGGGTGGCCCTGCACCGGCTGAAGGTGGACGGCGGCATGACCGCGAATCACCTTCTCATGCAGTTCGTCGCCGACGTGCTGGACGTACCCGTGGAGCGTCCGCTGGTGTCGGAGTCGGTGTCACTCGGCGCCGCCTACGCGGCCGGCCTCGCGGTCGGCTACTGGTCGGACCTGCAGGGACTGCGGGGCAACTGGCACCGTGCCGCGGTCTGGGAGCCGGCGATGAGCCAGGCGCACCGACGCCGGGAGCAGGAGAACTGGAACCGCGCCGTCGAGCGGACGTACCAGTGGGTGCGTCACTAGGAACGGAGGACCGCGGCTCCCGCCCTGCCCCTGAGCACCTGCCGCGCCTGCCGCGGCCTACCCGTGGTCACGGGGTGGCACCGTGACCATAGGTTCGTAGCAGGGCCACCCCGTGACCGAACGGGATCGTAGCAACGCCACCCAGCAGCCATACTCATCGTGAACTCCCGCCACAGGCGTCACATCAGCCACAGAGACCGAGGACACACCTTCGCCGACTCCCCGGTCCGGTGCACACCGTCCGGAGCTCGACGTTCCCGGTGTCGAGTCAGCGATCCGCAGGCGTCCGCGATCGGATCAGGTCGGCGACGACGCCGAGCAGCTCGTCGAGGTCGACCCGCGCAGGGTCGGTGACCGACGTGCCGGTGTCGCCGGTGACGTCGTGGATCCAGTCGCCGTTGAGTGCCGCGTTGTAGTAGAGACCGTCGCCGAGCAGCATCACCGCACGGGCCACGGCGGCGTCCTCGACCGACTCCACGATCACCTCGAACCAGCGCTGCCGCATCGAGCGCAGCACCCGGACAGCACTCCGGTACGAGCCCTGGGCCAGTCGTGACGTCGCGATGATCGTGCGGTCCAGCGGGCTCCCGGTGTACAGCGACGTGCGGACGTAGAACGCCGCCGGACCCTCGGGGGCGGCACGCATCGTCTCCACGTCGGAGCCGATCCGTGCCGTCAACCGCTCACACAGACCCTCGACCAGCGCCTGCTTGGACCCGAAGTGGTAGAGCAACCCGCCCTTGGAGACCCCGGCCGACTCGGCCACCGCGTCCAGCGTGGCGGTGCGCTCTCCATGCTCGACCAGGATCGACTCGAACGCGTCGAGCACCTTCTCCCGGGCAGCTGGTGCGGGTGGCATCAGGTCAGCGTAGCGAGCAGGTGTGATGCGGCTCGCAGCAACGGACCCCCTTTGCGCTTGTATACCGTCCAGACTGTTTAGTACAGTCCAGACGGTATAGTAACGGCACCGCTGCGGATGGAGGTGAACACGGTGTCCACCTCGTTGCACCATCCCCTCGTCCGAGGACCCGAGCCGACACCGCGCGCCGGCGCTCGGCAGTGGGCAGCCCTCGCGGTCCTCATGCTTCCGGTCCTGCTGGTGTCGGTGGACAACACCGTGCTGAGCTTCGCGTTGCCTGCGATCTCGGCCGCGCTCAACCCATCTGGAACCGGGCTGCTGTGGATCGTCGACATCTACCCGCTGGTGCTCGCCGGGTTGCTGGTCGCCATGGGCAGCTTCGCGGACCGGGTCGGTCGCCGGCGCCTGCTGCTGATCGGCTCCGCGGGGTTCGCCACTGCCTCGGCGTTGGCCGCCTACTCTCCGGACGCCGGGCTGCTCATCGCCGCACGCGCCATGCTCGGCTTCTTCGGCGCCATGCTGATGCCATCCACGTTGTCACTGCTGCGCAACATCTTCCCCGACCGTGCGCAGCGCCGGCTGGCGATCGCCGTCTGGGCGTCCGGCTTCGCCAGTGGTGCGGCGCTGGGACCGATCGTCGGGGGACTGCTGCTGGAGCACTTCTGGTGGGGCTCGGTCTTCTTGATGGCAGTGCCCGTGCTGGTCCTGCTGCTGGTGCTCGCACCCATCTTCGTCCCCGAGTCCCGAGACCCGAGCCCTGCGCCGGTGGACCTCGTCAGCATCGGACTCTCGCTGCTGGCGATGACTCCGGTGGTCCTCGGGATCAAGAGTGCGGCCAAGGACGGCGTGACGCTCGCCGCGCTGACCTGGTTGGCGCTCGGCGCAGTCGCCGGGACGGTCTTCGTGCACCGTCAGCTGCGAAGCACCGATCCGATGCTGGACATGCGCTTGTTCACTCGCGGCGCGTTCAGCGGCGCGGTAGCTGTCAACTTGTTCAGCGTGTTCTCGATCGTGGGATTCCTGTTCTTCGTCTCCCAGCACCTGCAGCTGGTGCTGGGACTCGCGCCGATGAACGCCGGCCTGGTCCTGCTGCCCGGTCTGCTGGCGATGATCGTGGCCGGCCTCGCAGTCGTCCAGCTGGTGCGCCGGGTGCACCCGAGCCGCGTCGTGGCAGGCGGGATGGCCCTGGCGGGAGCCGGCTACTCGATGGTCGCGCTCCTGGCCGATCACATCTCCGCGCTCGAGCTCATGTTCGCCTTCGTCGTGCTGGCGATCGGCATCGGTGGCGCCGAGACCATCTCCAACGACCTGATCATCGCCACCGTGCCGCCGTCCAAGGCGGGAGCTGCGTCGGCGATCTCGGAGACGGCGTACGAAGTGGGAGCTGTGCTCGGCACGGCCGTGCTCGGGAGCATCCTCACCGCGTCGTACCGTGCGCACGTGCAACTGCCCGGCAGGCTCGATCAGGGTCAAGCGAACGCAGCCGCCGAAACTCTGGGTGGTGCCACCGCGGTCGCCGATGACCTGCCAGCCGGTCAGGCCGGGGCGTTGCTGGAGTCGGCGCGGCACGCCTTCGACAGCGGCGTCGTGGTGACGTCGTCCATCGGCGTCGTCGTGATGGTCGCGGCGACGACCTTGGCGCTGCTGACCCTGCGCTCGGCCAGCGCCGACAGCTGATGCCGCAGGTGGATACGCTGCTCATCCACTGACCCTCGCTCAGGAGGAGATGCTCGTGAGCGCTACTCATCCCGGCACCGAGGCCGCTGATGTCGTGATCGTCGGCGGCGGACACAACGCTCTCGTCGCTGCGGCGTACCTGGCCCGGGCGGGCGTCCGGACCGTGCTGCTCGAGCGCCTCGGGCACACCGGTGGTGCCGCCATCAGCGCCGAGGCGTTCAGCGGGCTCCCGGCGCGCCTGTCGCGCTACTCCTACCTGGTCAGCCTGCTGCCCGAGGACATCATCCGCGACCTAGGCCTCTCGCTGAAGCTACGATCCCGCACGACCGCGTCGTACACGCCGGTCCGGCGGGCCGGCCAGGACACCGCACTCCTGATCGAGCGGCAAGAGGGTGACGTCACCCGGAAGTCGTTCCACTCGCTCACCGGATCGGACGCCGAGTACGAGGCGTGGCGGAGCTTCTACTCCGACATCGCGCAGCTGGCGCGGGCCGTGCTGCCCTCGGTGCTCGAACCACTGCCGTCGGCTTCGGCTCTGCGGGAGCGCTGCCCACCAGACATCTGGACGGGGATCGTCGATCGTCCGATCGGTGAGCTCGTCGAGGAGCGCTTCCGCGACGACGACGTGCGCGGGGTGGTCGCCACTGATGGGCTCATCGGCACCTTCGCCAGCGTCCACGACCCCTCACTCGTGCAGAACAGGTGCTTCCTCTACCACCTCATCGGCAACGGCACCGGCGAGTGGAGAGTGCCCGTCGGAGGCATGGGCGCGGTCACCGACTCACTCGCCGAAGCCGCTCGCACAGCCGGCGCTGACCTCCGGGTGGGCTGCGCAGTGCTCGCCGTCGACGTCGACGACTCCGGCGGTGCGGTGACGTACGTGCGCGATGACAAGGAGCACACGATCACCGCGAGCTGGGTGCTCTCCGGTGTCGCCCCCGCGGTGCTCGACCGGCTCCGTGGCCGCGACTCGGGCATGCCCGTCGGGGCGCAGCTCAAGGTCAACCTGCTGCTCGAGCGGTTGCCGCGCCTGCGCTCGGGAATCGACCCGTCGCATGCTTGGGCCGGTACGTTTCACCTTGGGGAGAGCCTCACCAACCTCGAGCGGGCATACGAGCAGGCGGTCGCCGGACAGCTGCCCTCGAGCCCCCCGGGCGAGCTGTACTGCCACTCGCTCACCGACCGGTCGATCCTGGGTCCGGACCTCGCGACGCGTGGGTGGCACACCTTGACGTACTTCGGCCTGCACACTCCGCCGGCGGTGTTCGCCGCCGACCACGACCGGTTGCGCGACCAGGCCGTGCGTGACCTGCTCGCCGCCCTGAACGAGCACCTCGAGGAACCGATCGAGGAGTGTCTGGCCCGAGACGGCGACGGGGCGCTGTGCATCGAGGCCAAGACCCCGCAGGACCTCGAGGAGGCCCTGGCTATGCCGGGCGGGCACATCTTCCACGGCAACCTCGGTTGGCCGTGGCTCGACGGAGGCGACGAGCCGGTGACCCCGGCCCAGCGATGGGGTGTGTCTACCGCCGACGAGCGGGTGCTCGTGTGCGGCAGCGGTGCTCGCAGAGGTGGTGCCGTGAGCGGGATCGGGGGCCACAACGCGGCCCACGCCGTGCTCGAGCACGGCTGACGACGACCGATTTCGTACGCGCGCGGGGCCGCTGGTACTGTGACGGTCGCTTGCGCGGCATTAGCTCAATTGGCAGAGCAGCTGACTCTTAATCAGCGGGTTCGGGGTTCGAGTCCCTGATGCCGCACGTTCCTGACCTGCACGTTTGGACCCAACAACGTCGAAGAAGCCAGGCCGAGGAGCTCGATGTAGCCAAACATGTAGCCAAGAGACTGACATCAGCTAAATAGGGCTGCTTCCAGGGCGTCGGCGGCGTCGCGCTGGAGCAGGGGTGCGACGTGGGCGTAGGTGTTCATGGTGATGCCGATCTGGGAGTGGCGGAGCATCTCCATGACGACGCGGGGGTGAACGCCGAGGGCGGTCAGGATGGTGGCGCAGGAGTGCCGCAGGTCATGTAGCCGCAGGTGCGGCAGGTCGGCTTGGCGGCGCACGCGGTCCCATTCTCGGGTGACGTTGCGGGGTTCCAGCGCGGTGCCGGTGGTGGAGGTGAAGACCAGGTTGAGTCCGGGCCAGGCCTCACCGAGAGCGAGCCGGTCGGTCTGCTGCTGGATGCGGTGCCGGGACAGGATGGCGATCAGACTGGGGGGCACCGCGAGGGTGGCGGTGGATGACCGGGTCTTGGTCTCGACCAGCTGTAGGGTCCCGTCGAGCCGCTGGAGCGACCGCCGGACCCGGATGATGTTGTGGTCCATGTCGACGTCGCCCCAGCTCAGTGCCAGCACCTCGCCTCGGCGCAGGCCGAGCACGAGGGTGGTGGCGAACAGGGCATGCATCCGGTGACCGCGGAGGACGGTGAGAAGGGCCCGGGCCTGGGCTACGTCGAGTGCCTCGACCTCTCGGGGTGGTACCCGGGGCATCTTGACGGCCTTGGCGACGTTGCGGCTGACCAGGTCGAGGCGTTCGGCCTCTCCTAGGGCGTTGCGGAGTAGGCGCAGTAGGTGGGCGACGGTGGCTGGCGCCAGGTGGGTGTGGGTCTTGTCGGTGATGAATACACGGATGTCGGCGGCGGTGAGCTTGTCTAGCCGCTTGCGGCCGAGGGCTGGACGGACGTGATTGTCGACGAGGCCTTGATACGACCGCAGGGTCGAGGGGCGGGTGCCATCGGCGCGCTTGATGTCCAGCCACTGGTCAAGCCAGGAGCTGAGCGTCGGAGCCCGGCGGGCTAGGTCGCGCCCCTGCTCGGCGGTCCGCCGCAGGTCGTGAAGTGCCGCCACAACCTCACGTTGAGTCTTGCCGTAGACCTGCTTGCGCCGCCTCTTGCCGTCGATGTAGCCCAGGTTCAATGAGCCGACCCACAGGCCGTCGCTGGCTCGGCGGTAGACCGCCCCTTCACCGTGTCCGCGTCTTCCTGTCCCTGTCATCGCGACCTCCTGAGGTCAGACCACCACACTGGGGCCATCGCTGTTACCGCGGCCGCCCTGGACGCTCACTGCGGTCGATGAAGTCGACGAGCGCCTGTCTCGAGACCAGTCGGCGACGACCGATCTTGACCGACGGCAACATGCTGCGACCGATCAGGTCGTAGATGGTCGACCGGTTGACGCACAGCAGGTACGCCGCCTGTTCGACGGTCACCAACAACGTCTCGCAGGGTGGCACACCGGCATCTGATTCTGCCCGTGACTCGCTGCCGGGATCAGGAGCTGGCTCCACAGAGCCGGTCGTCGTCACCATTCACGGTCCCGGTCCGCAGTGGGGTCGGCCGCTAGCGCGTGGGATCGAAGGGTCATGTCGAGCCACACCCAGACAACTCGTCCGGCGCCTTGTCGTTGCCCCGACTGAAGGTTGGGACGGTGCCGGCGGAGGGTGCGGCTGAACGCGTTGGCCGTCATCGTGGGACGGCCCCCCCTGATCGCGGAGGCGTTGTACTCCTCAAGTAGGTGTGCCTTGGTCACGTAGGCACCGGGCGTCGAGAGGACGTGTTGGTCCAGCCATACCGACACGGGGTCGGTGACGGCGCGGAACATCTCTCGGGCTGCAAGGCAGCTGAGGGGTTCGCTGACACCGTCGGTGCGGACTCCGGGCAGTGCGGCAAGAGCACGGTTGAGCATGCCGGACAGCTCATGCGGGTCCTGCAACAGCGCGTCGAGCTCGCGGCTGGAAACCTCGGCCGCCTCGCCGCGGAAGGTGCGCTCGAAGGGCACCACGATCCAGCGCTGGAAGAAGGCGTCGCTCGCGTCCGGCGTACGGGGCGGGGCGTTGGCCGAGAAGATCAGCTTGCAGTGGGGG
>JACCXZ010000140.1 GCA_013696745.1 Nocardioidaceae bacterium
TGTACTCCGACGCCGTCGGCAGCGTGAAGATCAGGTCCGCCGACCCGTACCAGCACCCTGCCCTGCGGTTCAACTACCTGTCGACGCAGCAGGACCGCCGCGAGTGGGTGGAGGCGATCGCGGTCGCACGCGACATCCTCACCCAGCCGGCCTTCGACCCGTTCAATGCGGGCGAGATCGCGCCGGGACCAGGGGTGTCCACCGACGCCGAGGTGCTCGACTGGGTGGCGCGCGACGCCGAGACCGCCCTGCACCCGTCCTGCACGGCCCGGATGGGCGTCGACGAGATGTCGGTGCTCGATCCGGTGACCATGCGGGTGCACGGTGTCGATGGCCTCCGCGTCGTGGACGCCTCCTCGATGCCGTCGATCACCAATGGCAACATCTACGCACCGGTGATGATGCTGGCCGAGCGAGCTGCCGACCTGATCAGCGGCAACACACCGCTCGCGCCCGCGACCGACGTGCCCTTCTACCGCCATGCTGACCGAAGCCCGTTGTACCCGCCGGGCGATGCGCGCAACCACGCCGGAGTCACCTCGTGAGCGATCACGCCCTGTCCGTACGCGAGCTCTGGAAGATCTTCGGCGCGCGCGCCGACCGGGTCGTCGGGACCGCCGACGCCGACCTGCCGCGCAGTGAGCTGAAGGAGAGGACCGGCTGCGTCGCAGCGGTCAAGGACGTGTCCTTTGACGTGGACAAGGGCGAGGTCTTCGTCGTGATGGGCCTGTCGGGCTCCGGCAAGTCGACGCTGGTGCGGTGTCTGACCCGCCTGATCGAGCCGACCGCCGGTGAGATCGTCATCGACGGCGAGGACGTACGCTCGATGTCGACGGCACGGCTGCGTGAGCTGCGCCGGCATCACGTGGCGATGGTCTTCCAGCACTTCGGGCTGCTCCCGCACCGCACAGTGGTCGACAACGTCGCGTACGGGCTGGAGATCCGGGGCCTGGGCAAGGCTGAACGGCACGCCAAGGCGGCCGAGTACATCGACCTGGTGGGGTTGACCGGCAACGAGCACTCCTACCCCGACCAGCTGTCCGGCGGCATGCAGCAGCGGGTCGGCCTGGCCCGGGCGCTGGCGGTGAATCCGACGGTCATGCTGTTCGACGAGCCGTTCTCCGCGCTGGACCCGTTGATCCGCCGCGACATGCAGAACGAGGTCATCCGGCTGCACAGCGAGGTCGGCAAGACCATGGTCTTCATCACCCACGACCTGTCCGAGGCGCTCAAGCTGGGCGACCGGATCCTCATCATGCGTGACGGCGAGCTGGTCCAGGTGGGGTCACCGGCCGAGATCGTGGCGCAGCCGGCCGACGACTACGTGCGCGACTTCGTCAGCGAGGTGCCCAGGTCCCACGTACTCACGCTGCGCTGGGTGATGCGCGATCCGCTGCCGGACGACTCCCTGGAGGGCCCGGTCATGCCGGCCGACCGGGTCGTCCGCGACGCCGCCCGTGAGGCACTGGACTCCGAGCATCCGGTGCGGGTGCACGACGGTGACATGTTTCTGGGCATCGTGGACGACGACGCCATCCTGCGGGTGGTCGTTGCGGAGGAGGGCGCGGCATGACCACGACCGCGAGTCCGCCGACGCGGACCGTGAGCCCCCCACCGGCACAGCAGCGGCGGGGCCTGGGTCTTCGTTCGTTCGGGCGTCGCGGTGCCCTCGCGGTCGTGGTCGTGGCCTGGCTGGGCCTGTGGACGGCGCTGCGTGGTCGCGCGACCCTGGAGATCGGCGGCGCCGAGCTGACCGGCTTCCACGAGTGGCTCGACCGCCAGCGCGACAGCCTGGCCGCGCAGCGCGACACCAACTGGCTGCTGCAGTACGGCGTCGGCGGCATCAGCGACGGGCTCAATGCCACCGTCGACTTCTTGCGCGAGCTGATCAGCGAGCCGGCCTTCCCCCGGCCCTTCCCGGAGATCGGCTATCTCGGAGTGATCGGGGTGTTCTGCCTCATCGCGTACGCGGTGGCGGGCCTGCGCTCGATGCTGCTCGTGCTCGTCAGCCTGCTCGCTTTCGGTGCCCTCGGCTACTGGGAGCTGTCACTCGACCTGCTCATCGTCACGCTCGTCGCGGTCACGATCTGCGTGCTGATCGGCCTTCCGCTGGCCATCGTGATGGCCCGCAGCCGCAAGGTGGACGCCGTGGTGACGCCGGCGCTCGACCTGCTGCAGACTCTGCCGTCCTTCGCATACCTCGCCCCCCTTGCCTTGTTCTTCGGGATCGGACCGGCGGCCGCGGTGGTCACAACCGCGCTGTACGCCTTCCCGCCGGTCGTGCGGGTCGCCGCGCACGGCATACGCCACGTCGCGCCTACGACGGTTGAAGCGAGCCGGTCCCTGGGATCGACCCCGTGGCAGCAGCTGCGTACGGTGCAGTTGCCGATGGCCAAGCGCACCATCGTGGTCGGTGTCAACCAGACCACGATGGCCGCCCTGTCCATGGCGACGATCGCCGCGCTCATCAACGGCCCTGGCCTCGGGCAGCCGGTCGCGCAGGCGCTGCAGAGCCTCGACGTCGGGGCGGCGGTTGTCGCCAGCCTGGGGATCGTGATCATGGCGGTGATGCTGGACCGGGTGACGACCGCCGCCAGCGTACGCGGCGAGCTGGCCACGCGACGCGGCGACAGCGCGCGTCTGCGGCGTACAGCGTTGGCCGTCGGGGTCGTCTCGGCCGGCTATCTGGTCTACCTCTCCCGCACCTTCTCCTGGGCTGCCGATGTACCCGAGTCACCCGATCTCGGCACCCCCATCGCGGACGCGACATCGGACGCGTCGGACTGGTTCATCGACACCTTCCGGGACTCGACCCAGGCTCTCAAGGACGGGTTCAGCTACGGGCTCCTCAACCCGCTGCAGTCGGTGCTGGCCGACTCGCCGTGGTTCGTGAGCGCGACCGCACTGCTCGCCATCGCGGGCATCATCGCCGGACGCCGTGCGGTCGTCAGCACCGCGATCTGTGAGCTCGTCATCCTCGGCACCGGACTGTGGAACGAGGCCATGAACACGCTCACCACGACACTGGTGGCCGCCGCGTTCACGATGCTGATCGCGATCGTGGTCGGCGTCTGGATGGGACGCGGCCGGCTGGTCGACACCGTGGTGCGTCCGTTGCTCGACACATTGCAGACGCTGCCTCCTTTCGTCTACCTGGTCCCTTTCGTCGCCCTGTTCGCCGCCTCCCGCTTCACCGCCATCGTCGCAGCTGTCGCCTTCGCAGCCCCGGTGGCCATCAAGCTCGTCGCCGACGGTATCCGAGGCGTCTCCCCCACGACGGTCGAGGCGGCGCGGTCAGCCGGCTCGAGCAGCTGGCAGACCATCACGAAGGTGCAGCTGCCGATGGCCCGCGGCTCTGTGGTGCTCGCGGCGAACCAAGGTCTGCTGTACGTCTTCTCGATGGTCGTCATCGGAGGCCTGGTCGGCGGCGGGGGGCTCGGCTACCTCGTCGTGTTGGGCTTCCGGCAGGCCGAGCTGTTCGGCAAGGGACTCGCCGCCGGCATCGCCATCACCGCGCTGGCCGTGATGTTGGACCGGATTGCCCGTTACGCCGTCACCCGGACCGGGCGTACCTGACCCAGACTTCCCATCCCATGCCGCCACCGCGGCCCGACACAAGGAGACACCGTGAGACGAACACACCGACGAGGTCTGGGGCTCGTGACCGCTGCCGCGGTCGCCGGCTCCCTGCTGGTGGCGTGCGGCGAGGGCGACATCGAGGAGGCCGACGTCCCCGACACCGCTGCTGGTGACGACGGCGAGGCCGTCGAGTGCGACGAGTTCGACATCGCGATCAACCCCTGGGTCGGCTACGAGGCGTCCGCGCACGTGGTCGGCCATGTCGCCGAGACCCAGCTCGGCTGCGACGTCGAGTACAAGAACCTTGCCGAGGAGGTCGCTTGGCAAGGCTTCGGCTCCGGCGAGGTCGACGTCGTCATCGAGAACTGGGGCCACGAGGATCTCAAGCAGACGTACATCGAGGAGCAGGGAACGGCACAGGAAGCCGGCTCCACCGGCAACGAGGGCGTCATCGGCTGGTACGTACCGCCGTGGATGGCGGAGGAGTACCCGGACATCACCGACTGGCAGAACCTCAACGAGTACAGCGACCTGTTCCAGACCTCGGAGTCCGGAGACAAGGGTCAGCTGCTCGACGGTGACCCCGGTTTCGTGACCAATGACGAGGCGCTCGTGGAGAACCTCGACCTCGACTACGAGGTGGTCTACGCGGGCAGCGAGGCGGCGCTGATCCAGGCGTTCCGTCGTGCCGAGGAGAACCGCGAGCCGCTGCTCGGCTACTTCTACGACCCGCAGTGGTTCATGTCCGAGGTGCCGCTGGTCAAGGTCGACCTGCCGCCGTACGAAGAAGGCTGCGACGCGGACCCTGAGGCGGTCGACTGCGACTACCCGCTGTACGACCTCGACAAGATCGTCGCCACGGAGTTCGCCGAGTCGGGCTCCCCGGCGTACGACCTGGTCGAGGCGTTCAACTGGACCAACGAGGATCAGAACGTCGTCGCGGCCTACATCGCCCAGGACGGCATGTCGCCGGACGAGGCAGCAGCGACATGGGTCGAGGACAACCCTGACAAGGTGGAGGAGTGGCTCAGCTGATCCTCGACTGCGCCATCCCGCCCCGCTGAGGGTAGAGACGTTGCGCGACCCGCCGGCGTGTCGTCGCGAGTTCTCTACCCCAGCGGGGCCCCGCTGGTTGACACAGCCGTGTGATGGACGTCACAGTAGTTGCGCAGAGTGCACAATGTTGCGTCAAGTGAAACAGTCACTGGTGTTCTTCTGCGCGCGACGGACACGGGTTCCGCCGCCCACGACTGCATCGGAGGACTCATGGCAGACCTGAAGCAGCGTCCGGACCCTGCATCCCCCACGGGAGGCGACGTGCGCTCCCGGATCGACCGCCCCGTGTTCTTCGTCGCCGCCACGCTCGCCACGGCGTTCGTGGTCTACGGCGCGGTCGAGGCGGCGTCGGTGGACTCGGGCACGACCAGCATCCTGGGCTGGGTCACCGACTCGCTCAGCTGGCTGTTCGTGCTCTCCAGTGGCATCTTCGTCGCGTTCTCCGCCTTCTTGGCGCTGTCCCGGTACGGCCAGATCAAGCTCGGGGCGGACGACTCGGTGCCGGAGTTCACGACCTTCTCCTGGGTGTCGATGATGTTCGCGACCGGCATGGGCATCGGTCTCATGTTCTACGGCGTCGCCGAGCCGCTCACGCACCTGAACACTCCACCCATGGGCAGCGGGGAGGCCGGCTCGGCCGACACCGCCCAGACGGCGATGGAGTACACCTACTTCCACTGGGGCGTGCACCCGTGGTCGATGTACGCGGTGATCGGTCTGACGATCGCGTACTTCGCCTATCGCAAGGGCTCGGGCAACCTGATCTCGGCGACCTTGCGGCCGCTCATCGGTGACCACGCCTCCGGCCCGCCCGGCCGTGCCATCGACGTGCTCGCCATCTTCGCGACACTGTTCGGCTCGGCCACCTCGCTCGGGCTCGGTGCCCTGCAGATCACCGGCGGCCTCGCGAACGTGTTCGACAGCGGGCCGTACGGCAACCTGGCCGCAGCCGGGGTGATTGCGGTGCTGACCGCCTGCTTCGTGATCTCGGCCGTGAGCGGTATCGACCGGGGGATCAAGTACCTCTCCAACGCCAACGCGGGCGCCGCCGCGCTGCTGGCCTTCTTCCTGTTCGTGGTCGGCCCCACCGTCTTCATCCTGGGGACCTTCACCGACTCGATCGGTGGCTACATCACGCAGCTGCCCGCCATGAGCTTCCGTACGGGGGTCTTCGAGGGCGCCGAGTGGCTGAACGGCTGGACCATCTTCTACTGGGCCTGGTGGATCTCGTGGACGCCGTTCGTGGGAATGTTCATCGCGCGGATCTCCAAGGGCCGCACGATCCGCCAGTTTGTGGTGTGCGTCATCGCCATCCCCAGCCTGGTGAGCTTCGCCTGGTTCGCCATCCTCGGCGGAGCGGCGTTCGACCTGCAGCTCAACCAGGGCGTCGACATGCCGGCGGCGTTGGAAGGCGGTATCGAGAACGCGTTGTTCGTGACCCTGCGGGAGTACCCGCTGTCGACGGCGACCGTGGCGCTGGCGGTGTTCCTGATCGCCATCTTCTTCATCACCGGCGCCGACAGCGCCTCGATCGTCATGGGCATGCTGAGCCAGCGAGGCGACCCGGAACCGCATCGAGTGCTCGTCGTCTTCTGGGGCGTCGCGACCGGTGCTGTCGCCGCCGTGCTGCTGCAGGCGGGCGGACTGCTGGCGTTGCAACGGCTGGTCATCATCGTGGCGACGCCGTTCCTGCTGGTCCTGCTCGCCATGTGCGTCGCCCTGATGAAGGCACTGCGGGAGGAGCCGTACGAGTCGACGTTGACCCCCCGCATGCGCCGCCAGCTGATGCGGGAGGAAGCGCACAGCACGCGAACCGACAGCAGGTGAGGATGGGTCGGTGACCCAGTCCGTGGAGCTGCTGCTGGACGAGGCGAGCGAAGCGTCACTGTGTGCCGAGTGGGATGCCCTCGCCGCAGCGGGTCTGCCCAGTCAGGCCCGTCACCAGGGCGGCAGCAACCGTCCGCACGTCACGCTGGTGGCAGGCGAGCGCATCGACCCTGCCGCGGAACCCGCCCTGCGGCAGGTGGTGTCTGCGCTGCCGCTGCCGGTGCGCCTGGGCGCGTACGCCTGCTTCGGCCGCGACCGGTTCGTGCTGGTGCGCCTCGTGGTCGCCGACCGAGCCCTGCTGGACCTGCAGACAGCCGTCACGGATGCCCTCGACGACGATTCTGGCTACTTCTTCGGGCCAGGTCGCTGGACGCCGCACGTGACGCTCGCGCACCGGTTGGGACCTGAGCAGCTCGCGCAGGCGCTGACCGTGCTCGGCAGAGCGTGGGAGCGGGATGCCAGCGCCGTGGGTGCGCGGCGGTGGGACGGTGATGCCCGCCGTGAGTGGAGCCTGCGCTGATCAGCCGGCCCCGATCGCCCATGAGGCGGTGTGCGTCTGCTGCGGCTGCAGCACGACGAGGTCCTCGCCGGAGTTGAACGCGTCCGGTGGGCAGGTCATCGGCTCCACCGCCAGCCCGACCCGGTGGTGCGGGCTGCCGGGCACGTCGGCGGTGTGCAGCTGCACCCAGGGCATGACCTCCGCGTCCCAGCGCAGCACCACCTCCCGGCCGTCGGCGCCGCGTACGGTTACGGCCACGTCTCCTCCGTCGAGTCCGGTGAAGGCGTGGTCCACCTCGGCGTCACCGATGCGACGCCGCGTCCGGAAGTCGTACCGGCCACCGGAGACCTCTGTCCGACCACGTGGGATCAACCGGTCGGGCGTCACCTCGAGCACCTGCGCGGCCGGCAGGGTCAGCTCCCAGTCGTCGACGCGGCCGGAGCCCGGGGTCAGGTACGGGTGGGGGCAGACGCCGTACGGGGCCGGATCCTGCCCGTGGTTGCGTGCCGTCACAGACCAGGTGAGCCCCTCGGCGCCGAGGATGTAGCTGACATCGAGCTCCACGTCGAAGGGGTACCCGTCCTGCGGCACGATCCGGTGCGTCCACCTGGCCGTGCTGTCGTCGTGCTGCACGAGGTCGAATCGGGTCCACGACACGAGCCCGTGCAGCGCATGGCCGCGTGCAGGCTCGGTGAGAGCGAGCTGATGGACCGCGCCGCCGAGCTCGTAGCGGCCGTCCACCACCCGGTTCGGCCACGGAGCGATCGTGGCTCCCCGGTAGTACGGGCGCACGCTGCCCGCCTCGTACGGCACCACGAGGTCCCGGCCCTGATGACGCAGCACCCGCAGCCCGGCTGCGACGGGAGTGACCACCGCCTCGTACTCACGGTGGCGCAACAGTAGCTCGTCATCGGCGACAGACATGACCGCTCGACTGTAGGGCATGCCCGGGAACAAACCCGGTGCGCCTCTTGCTGGTGTTCTATAGCATAGTACGAAACGAAACCGTTTCGTTTCGTCGGACCGCAGGAGCAGCACGTGCGCACATCGCCCAGGCGTCCCCGGGTCGAAGGGGACCGCGAAGCAGAGGTCCTCGACGCAGCGGTCCGGGTGCTGGCTGACGTCGGTTACGACCGACTGACGATGGACGAGGTGGCGTCCGAGGCGCGTGCCTCGAAGGCAACCCTCTACCGAAGGTGGGACAGCAAGGCAGACCTCGTGGTCGACGCGGTCAGCCGCACCAAGGGCATCCCCGACGCCGAGGCGCGCGACACCGGCTCCCTGCGCGGCGACCTGCTGTCGCTGTCCTGTGGGCCCTGCGGACAGGCGCAGCAGCTGCCGATGTCGGTCCTCGGTGGTCTGCTCACCGCACTGCAGACCGACGCCGAGCTGTCCACCGCCTGGCGGGAGAGGTTCATGGCACCTCGCATGGCCGTCACCCGCACGATCTTCGAGCGTTCCGCGAACCGCGGCGAGCTCCGCCACGGCCTCGACCTGGAGCTGATCCTCACCGTGCTGCCGAGCATGTGTGTCTTCCGCTGCACGGTCGAGGGCCACGTCGTCGACGAGGACTTCGTGGCCCGCGTGCTCGACCAGGTCGTCCTGCCCGCAGCCCTCCTCGATACCGGCCCCCTCAGCACAGAAGGAAGCCACTGATGGCCACCGACTCTCGCAACACGCCCACCCGTCCCGTTGACGACACCCCTCGCGGTGAGCACGGGCATCGCCACCTCGGCCTCGCCCTCGTCCTGATCAGCGCCGCTCAGCTGATGGTGGTCCTCGACGCATCCGTGGTGAACATCGCCCTGCCACGCATCCAGGCCGACTTGGCGATCACCGACGCCAACCTCACCTGGGTCGTCACGTCGTACGCGATCGCCTTCGGTGGACTGCTGCTCCTCGGCGGTCGGATGGGCGATGTCCTCGGCCGACGCAAGGTGTTCATCGGCGGCGTGCTGGTCTTCGCAGTCGCTTCACTCCTCGGCGGCATCGCCCAGGCCGAGTGGCAGCTGCTCGCCGCGCGGGCACTGCAGGGTGCGGGCGCGGCGGGCGCGTCGCCGACGGCACTCGCCCTGATCACCACGACCTTCCCGGCCGGTCCCTCTCGCAACCGAGCCTTCGCCGTGTACGCCGCGATGTCAGGTGCCGGCGCCGCCGTGGGGCTGATCCTCGGTGGTGCACTCACCGAGGTCTCGTGGCGCTGGACGATGCTGATCAACGTGCCGATCGGACTGTTCGTGGCGTTCCTCGCTCCCCGGTTCCTCGGCGAGTCCAGGCCACAACCAGGGCGCTGGGACCTGCCGGGGGCGTTCACCGCGACGCTCGGTCTGGTCTCACTCGTCTACGGGTTCAACCACAAGGCCCAGGTCGATCCGACGACGGGTGCCCCGGCCACCTGGACGGAGCTCCTGACGCTAGGGCCGATCATCGCCGGAGTCGTGCTGCTCGTCGTGTTCTTCGTGATCGAGGCGCGCTCGACCCAGCCGCTGCTTCCGCTGCGGATCATCACCGACCGCACCCGGGCCGTGAGTTTCGTGGTGATGCTCATCGTGGGGGCTGCGATCTTCTCGATGTTCCTGTTCCTGTCGCTGTTCATCCAGGATGTGATGGGTTACAGCCCGCTGAAGTCGGGTGTGGCGTTCCTGCCGTTCACGGTCGGTATCGTGGTCGCCGCCCAGATCGCCTCGACGCTGGCCTCGCGGGTGGACCCGCGATGGATCGCCGGTGCCGGTGGAGGTCTCTCGGTCGTCGCGATGTGGGGCTACGGGCAGCTGAGCGCCGATTCCGGGTACGTCGGCGGACTGCTGCCGTGGATCATCGTCCAGGCAATCGGCATGGGCCTGATCTTCGTACCGCTGACGTTGACCGCTGTGAGTCGCGTGGACCCGGCCGACGCCGGGGTCGGCTCCGCGGTGCTCAACACCGTCCAGCAGGTCGGCGGGGCGATCGGCATCGCCGTGCTGGGCACCGTGTTCGCCAACGGGATCACCGAGCGGATGACCGAGCTGGCAGCTGCCGCATCCGGTCAGCCTCCCACGCCCGAGCAGCTCGAGCTGGGCGGACGGATCGCACAGGCCTTCGGTACGACCCAGACGTTCGGCGTGGCGATCTGGATGATGCTGGCCGCAACCCTGATCACGGTGATCGGGCTGTCGATCAGGCACGAGGACCTGGCCACCGACGGCATCCCCGGTGCACCCCACGCCACCTGAGCGGGCCAGCGTGTGTGCCCTGACACGGTGCTGCGACGGAATGGGCCGGGCGGATCGGGGGTTCGGCCCGTCGTGGAGAACATCACGACAGTGGCGTCGCCGCCTGCCCGCGGTGCGACCCCCGAGCGCCCGTCGTACGGCATCGGAGCAGCGATCGTGGCGATGGCGCTCGGGGGCTTCGGCATCGGCACCAGCGAGTTCGTGACGATGGGCCTGCTGCCCGACATCAGCCGCGACGTCGTGATCACGATCCCGCAGGCCGGTCACGCGATCACCGCGTACGCGCTCGGTGTCGTCGTCGGGGCGCCGCTCATCACGGTGGCGGTAGCCCGGCTGCCCCGCAAAGGCCTGCTGGTCGCGCTGATGGCCGCCTTCGCGGTCGGCAATGCCGCGACCGCGCTCGCCGGCGGCTACGGCACGCTGGTCGCCGCGCGCTTCGCCGCCGGCCTGCCGCACGGCGCGTACTTCGGCATCGCCGCCCTGTTCGCCGCCTCGCTGGTCGAACGGGGGCGACGGGCCCGCGCAGTGGCCTCGCTGATGATGGGCCTGTCGGTGGCCAACGTCATCGGTGTGCCGGCGGCGACCTGGCTCGGCCAGCAGCTGGGGTGGCGGGCGGCGTTCTGGGCGGTGACCGTGATCGCGTTGGTTACGGTGGTCGGGCTGGCACTGGCGCTGCCGAGTCGTACGAGCGACCCGTCGGCCGGTGCCCTGCGTGAGCTCGGCGCGCTGCGCCGCCCCCAGGTGCTGCTCACGCTTGCTGTGGGCACGGTCGGCTTCGGTGGCATGTTCGCGATGTACAGCTACATCGCCCCGACGATGACGCAGCTGGGGGGCATCGACGAGCGCTGGATCCCCGCCGTGCTCGTCGCCGTCGGCGTGGGTATGGTCGTCGGCACCTGGATCGCCGGTCGCCTCGTGGACCGCTCGGTCATCCGTTCCCTGGTCGGCGGCCTGGTCACCATGGCCGTCCTGCTGGTCGCGATCAGCGTGACCGCACAGTGGGCGGCCGTGGCGGTTGCGCTGATCGTGGTGATGATGACCGCGACCAGCGTGCTCGTGCTCGGCCTGCAGGTGCGGCTGATGGACGTCGCCGGTGACGCGCAGACGCTCGGCGCGTCGCTCAACCACGCAGCTCTCAACGCCGCGAACGCCCTCGGTGCGTGGCTGGGCGGCTTGGTCATCGCGGCCGGCCTCGGCTACCGGGCACCGGCGCTCGCCGGTGTCGCACTGGCCGGTGCAGGCCTGCTGGTGCTGGCCTGGTCGCTGCGCCTGGAGCGCCGCAGCCTCAGCGGGGCGAAGCGATCAGGGGGACGAGCAGCGCCCCGATGACGGCGATCAACACGATCACCACGGCCAGGCCGAGGATGAGGCGCAGGCGGACGAGCTGCGACAGCAGGATCAGCTCGGGGACGCTCAGGCTGGCGGCCGTGATCATGAACGCGAAGATCGGACCGAGCCCGACTCCTGAGTCGCGCAACGCCCATCCCAGGGGAGCTAGGGCCTCCGTCGGGAGGTACAGCGGTACGCCCAACACCGCCCCAGCCGGGATCGCGTACGGCTGCGTGGACCCGGCGAGCTGCGCGAGCAGCCGCTCGGGCGCGGCGCCCATGATCAGAACCCCGACGGCGCACACGACCGCCAGCGGCAGCAGGAGTCGACGCACCTGTGCGACGGCGAGCCGTGCCGCTTCGTGCGCTTCTGCCCTCCAGTCCCTCCACGGTGCGTCCTGCGACTCACACACGTCCGCGCCGGCCGGCGGGAGCGCTGCCGTACCAGCCGGAGCGAGCATCCGGTCCAGCACCAACCGCTCGAGGTGCAGACGCTCGGCGACGTGGGCGGTGATCAGGATCGCCACGGTCAGGAACACGGTGAACCAGATGGCGACCCAGAACCCGAACAGCCACCCGATCCCGATGACGAGCACCGGGTCCAGGACCGGCGACGCGAGGAAGAACGCCGCGACAGCCGAGGTGCGCACGCGGCTGCTCAGCAGACTCATCAGGACGGGGATCGTCGACCAGCTGCAGAAGGGGGTCAGCACGCCGAAGACCAGCCCTTTGACCGGTGCGGTGACGGGGTTGCCTCCTACCCACCGGCGCAGCCGTTCCGCACCGATCCAGCGCGTGAGCACCGTCATCGCGGCACTCAGCACGCCGAACAACACCAGCGTCCCACTGAGCAGTGCGAGAAACTGCCACAGCAGGGTGGTCATGACGGCTTGCTCATCGCCTCCGCCTGGCCGTGCCACGGTGCTTGCACAGCGGCGTCCGGCAGCGGGATCGACCCCACGAGGGTTCCCATCACCTGCTCCGCGGCCTGGGGGAACTGCTCGATACAGGCGGCGTTGACGACATACCAGCTGGCCTGGCTCGAGCGGTCCACGAGGACGAACTCGTCGTCAAGCAGCCGCTGCAGGTGCACCGAGGCCGTCGACTGGGCGATCCCGACAGCTTCGGCGATCT
>JACCXZ010000033.1 GCA_013696745.1 Nocardioidaceae bacterium
AGTGCGTACGCCCGCTCGGGCGTCTGGGCCGCGCCGTCCGTCTGCGAGGGTGTCGCGGGAACCACCACATGGAAGTGGCACTCGCCGGCCTCGAGGCGTTCCTTGACCGCGTTCAGCAGGGGTTCCCTGCGAGGGTCTGGTTGGCCACGATCAGGACATTGCGCGTTCCAGCCATTGGTCGAAAGCCCGTGGTCGAGCCCACTAGGGTCGGGAGCGTGAGCCCAGCACCTGCCACTGCGATGCCACTGGTGGTCGCCTTCGACGTCAACGAAACACTGTCGGACATGTCGCCGATGGCGGCGCGCTTCACCGAGGTCGGTGCACCGGCCCAGCTGGCCGGAACGTGGTTCGCCGCCGTGCTGCGCGACGGGTTCGCCCTGATGGCAGCCGGCCGGAGCAAGCCGTTCTCGGACGTCGCGGCTGACGACCTGCGGGTCCTGCTGCACGGCGTGCGGCTCGACCGTGCTCTCGACGCTGCCGTTGAACACGTCATGCACGGCTTCTCCTCCCTGTCGGTGCATCCCGACGTCGTCGCCGGTGTGGAGCAGATGGGCGAGCTGGGCCTGCGGTTGGTGACGCTAAGCAACGGATCGGCGCAGGTCGCCGCCGGCCTGCTCGAGCGTGCGGGAATCGCTGACCGGTTCGAGCGGCTGCTGTCGGTGGAGCAGGCCGGGCAGTGGAAGCCAGCTCCCAGCTCGTACGCCTACGCGGCTCGCGAGTGTGCGGTCGAGCCTGCCCGGATGATGCTCGTAGCCGTCCACGCCTGGGACATCGACGGAGCTCACCGCGCCGGACTGTCCACCGCATGGATCGATCGCACCGGCGCTCCCTACCCCGCGGTCTTCGACCCGCCAGCTGTGCAGGCCGCCTCCCTGGTGGACCTGGCGGCGCACCTGGCGACCCGGAGGTCCCCGTGAGCGCAGCCGCCGGACGTCGGGTGTTCCTGCACATCGGGTTGCACAAGAGCGGGACGACGTACGTGCAGAACGTCTGCCGGGCCAACCGCGCGGGGCTGGCCGAACAAGGTTTCCACTTCCCCGGCGGCAGGGGCGGGCCGAACCACACGTTCGCCGTGTACGACCTCTTCGGCCGCCGGCCCCGGGGCAGCGAGGACGACCGGATCTCCGGGCAGTGGGACGCGATCACGCGCGACGTACTCGAGTCGCCGTCGGCCACCGGGCTGATCAGCGAGGAGGCACTGTCCCTGGCGAGCCAGGGACAGGCGCGCAAGGCGGTGCGGTCCTTCGGCGACGCGGAGGTACATGTCGTCGTCACCGCTCGTGATCTGGGGCGGGTCGTGCTGTCGGCGTGGCAGGAGGACGTCAAGACCGACCAGACCTGGACCTGGCGCGACTACGCGGACGCGCTCGCTGATCGTGGGGCTCGCGGCCAGGCGCCCGCCCGCGGCTTCTGGCTGCGCCAGGACCTGTCGGCCGTGCTCGACGTCTGGGCCGGTGTGGTCCCCCGCGAACGGGTACACGTCGTGACGGTGCCTCCGCCGGGGGCCGGCGCCGCGATCCTGCTGCAGCGCATGGGCGAGGCGGTGGGGTTCGACGCTACGTCACTCAACGAGCCGGCCCGGTGGGACAACACGTCGATGGGTGCGGCCGGCACGGAAGTGTTGCGCCGGATGAACGTCCACCTGCACCGCCGGCTCAACCAACGGCAGTACCACGACGTCGTCGAGACCGTGCTGGCCCCGATCGTGGCTAGGGACCCGGCCGCGATCCGGCTGTCGGTCCCCCCATCGGACCGCGAGTGGATCGACCACGAGGCGGCCCGCATCATCGAGTCCGTACGCGAGGCCGGCCACCCCGTCGTCGGCGACCTCGAGGACCTGCGGCCGGCGTACGTCGAGGGCGGCCGAACGCCGGAGGCAGTCGGCACCGATGAGCTGCTCGATGCCGCAGTCCTCGCGCTGGCCGGCTTGACCGAGCGCTTCGCACTGGCCAAGTGGAGCCGGCGCAAGGATTTCGCCCGGATCACCGACGCCCCGGCCGCAGCACGCGCGGGGAGCGCTGTCCGCGCGGGCTGGTTCAAGGGCAAGCGCGGCGTCGTCACTCTCGCCGACCGCAACCGGATCGCCGCCGGCGGGGTGGGGGCGTTCCTGCGCGCACGCAGCGCACTGGCCCGCCGGCGCGGCCAGCGCTAGTGCCACAACTCACGGATCGGCGGACCGGAACTCACGGATGGGCGGATCAGAGCTGGCTCTGCACGCCGGCTAGCAGCTGCCGTGCCATCACGATGCGCTGCACCTGGTTGGTGCCCTCGTAGATCTGGGTGACCTTCGCGTCGCGCATCATCCGCTCCACCGGGTAGTCGCGGGTGAAGCCGTATCCGCCGAGCACCTGCACCGCGTCAACGGTCACGGCCATCGCGGTGTCGGAGGCGAACGCCTTGGCCGCCGCCCCGAAGAAGGTCAGGTCCGCCGCGTCCCGCTCGGAGCGACCCGCCGCCGCGTACGTGAGCTGGCGGGCGGCCTCGATCTTCATCCCCATGTCGGCGAGCATGAACTGCAGCCCCTGGAACTCGCTGATGGCCTTGCCGAACTGCTGACGCTCCTGGGCGTAGGCGAGCGCGAAGTCGAGCGCACCCTGTGCGATGCCGACGGCCTGCGCCGCGATGGTCACCCTTGTGTGGTCGAGGGTCTTCATCGCGGTGGCGTAGCCGGTTCCCTCATCGCCGATCATCCGGCCAGCCGGGATGCGGACGTCGTCGAGGTAGACCTCGCGGGTCGGCGAGCCCCTGATGCCCAGCTTCTTCTCCGCAGCCCCGAAGGACACTCCGTGGTCGGCCCTCTCGACGACGAACGCCGAGATACCCCGGCGTCCCTGGTCGGGGTCGGTGACCGCCAGCACGGTGTAGTAGTCGGAGACCCCGGCGTTGGTGATCCAGCGCTTGACGCCGTTGAGGACGTAGCCGTCACCGTCAGGCACGGCCCGGGTGCGCATCGCCCCGGCGTCGCTGCCGGCCTCCGGCTCGGACAGGCAGTACGAGAACATTGCTTCCCCGCGTGCCACCGGCGGCAGGTAGCGGCTCTTGAGCTCGTGCGAGGCGGCCACCAGCAGGGGCATCGTGCCGAGCTTGTTCACCGCGGGGATGAGCGAGCTCGACGCGCACGCGCGCGCGACCTCCTCGATGACCAGGCAGGTCGCGAGCGCGTCGGCGCCGGCGCCGGCGTACTCCTCCGGGATGTGCGGCGCGTGGAAGTCCGCGGCGGCCAGGGCGTCGTAGGCGACCTTGGGGAACTCGGCTGTCTCGTCCACCTCTGCGGCGTGCGGAGCCACCTTGGCGTCGCAGACCGCGCGCACCGCCTCGCGGATCGCCTGATGCTCCTCCGACAGGGCGAACATCGGCTGGTCAGGCGTGCTCATGGGCGGCTCCTCGTTCACGGACCGGTCGTGCTCAGGCTACTTCGCAGTAGCACCGCCAGGCACCACGACTGCGCCCGGCGTGTTGCCTCAGCCGATGTCGATCAGACCGACTGGACGTGTCTGGATGCTGCGCGTCTCGCTGCCCGCCTTGCCTTTGATCCGCACCCAGCGGTATGCGGTGTTGTTCCCGGCCCTCGACTCGTGCAGACGGTGCTCCGGGTTCGCGGTGACCTCGATGTAGTACACGCCCGGCTCGAGGTCGCGCACGTTGAAGGACTGACCCTGCCGGAACTGGGCGTACGTGTCACCGGACCCGGCGTCGAGCACCTCACGGACGTAGAAGTACTGGTAGGCGTCCGCCGCCGGAGACCGGCACGCCCCAACCAGCCTGGATGCCGTGGACGGAGCCGAGCGAGAGCCGGTGGTAGGCGTAGCAGCCCGACGGGTACGGCGACAGCGTCGGCGCGCCCGGCCGCACTCGGACACCGCCCTCGTAGGAGCACAGCGAGGACTTGACCGTCGTGACGAGCGACCCCGTGGTGTCCCGGATGTCGATGCGGACGATTCCACGCAGACCTCCGAAACCGCTGACCGTGCCGTCGGGAAGCGCGACGCCACCGCTCTCCCGCAGGATCCGGGTCCGGACCGGCGTTCGGTACGACGTGCGGGTGGTGTGTGCCTCGAAGGCCTCGTCGCCGGCGACGAGATAGGCACCGATGTCCAGCTGGACCCGCTTGCCGTACTTCTCGAGCACGACGCTCGGAGCGGCTCGTCGCAGCTTCAGCGCCGGACGGCTGCTCTCGGCTACGCCGGGCATCGTGGTGGTAGCGGGTGTCGTGGCGAGGCAGTCGTGGATGAGGCTGTGGTGCTCGTGGCGGCGGCGCCGAGCGGAACGCGCGAGTGTTGCTCCTGACAACTGGACGCGCGAGCGTACCGATCGGTTGCCTGCAGGAGGTGGTCACCTGCCCCTGACCGCCGCACCCTTCGCCCGAGCGGCCTCGGCGAGTCCGGCCTGGAAGTCCTCCATCTGCCGGCGCAGGACCGCGTCGGCGGTCCCCAGAATGCGGATCGCGAGCAGCCCCGCGTTGCGCGCGTTGCCGATCCCGACCGTGGCCACCGGGACCCCCGAGGGCATCTGCACGATGGACAACAGGGAGTCCAAGCCGTCGAGATGCTTCAGGGCCACCGGGACCCCGATCACCGGCAGGGGCGTGACCGCGGCGAGCATGCCGGGCAGGTGGGCGGCTCCACCGGCGCCGGCGATGACGACCTGCAGCCCCCGGCCAGCGGCATCGCGGCCATAGGTGAGCATCTCGTCGGGCATCCGGTGTGCGGAGACCACGTCCGCCTCGTACGTCACGCCGAACTCCTCGCACGCAGTCGCGGCTGCCTGCATGGTCGGCCAGTCGGAGTCCGACCCCATGACGATCCCGACGCGGGCTGCCGACCGTTCATTCACTGTGGTCTCCCAGGGATCCGTCGAACCAGTGCGCCGCATGTCGAGCCCGCGCGCGCACGTCGGCCAGGTCGGTGCCGTACACGGTCACGTGTCCGACCTTGCGGCCCGGCTGCACGGACTTGCCGTACAGATGGATGCGGACACCGGGGTCACGGGCCAGTACGTGGGGGTAGCCGTCGTGCAGCCGTCCGACCGTACCGCCCAGGATGTTGACCATGACCGTCCACGGCGCCCGGGCTGACGGGTCGCCCAGGGGCAGGTCGAGCACGGCACGCAGGTGGTTCTCGAACTGGCTGGTCACTGCGCCGTCGATGCTCCAGTGCCCGGTGTTGTGGGGGCGCATCGCGAGCTCGTTGACCAGCACCCGACCGTCGGGGGTCTCGAACAGCTCGACGGCGAGGACCCCGGTGACGTCGAGCTCGTCGGCGATGCGCATGGCGATCCACTGCGCGTGCACGGCCAGGTCCGGGTCGAGGCCAGGTGCAGGCGCGGTCACCTCGACGCAGGTGCCGCCCCGTTGTACCGACTCCACCACCGGGTAGGCAGCCTGCTGCCCGGACGGCGAACGCACGGCCAGGGCGGCCAGCTCGCGGACGAACTCGACCTTCTCCTCGACCAGCAGCTCGACCGTCGCGCTCGTGGCAGACAGCGCATCGGCGGCCTCGACGGCAGACCCGACCACCCAGACCCCCTTGCCGTCGTACCCGCCCCGGGTGGTCTTGACCACGACCGGGTAGCCGTCGACCGAGTCCGCGAACGCGTCGAGAGCGGCTGCGTCGGCCACCACGGCGTGCCGCGGGCAAGGGATGCCGAGCTCGACGAGTCGCGCCCGCATCACGGCCTTGTCCTGGGCATGAACCAGCGCGTCAGGTCCGGGCCGGCAGGCCACGCCTTCGGCTTCGAGTGTCCGCAGGAGCTCGGTGGGTACGTGCTCGTGGTCGAACGTGAGCACCGCACAGCCCTGCGCCGCCTCCCGCAGCGCGGACAGGTCACGGTGGTCTCCGACCAGCGGGTCGCGCACGACCCGCGCCGCGGAGACATCTCGTCCCTCGGCCAGCAGGCGCAGGCCGACGTCGAGGCCGATGGCCGCCTGTTGCATCATCCGCGCGAGCTGGCCACCGCCGACGACCGCGATCATCGGGGTCCGGTCGGCGTCCTGCGTCACGGCGTCAGGCTATCGGCGGGCGTCCAGGTCGACCCGGCGGGCTTGCCCGTGACAACACCAGCGGTCCATGGAAGTGGACCGGGCGCGCCCGATGGTTGCGCGGTGACGGCCGCCGGCCGGACACTAGAGAGCGTGCCGGAGTGGTGGACCTCCATGTGGCCCGTGCTCGCAGGCATCGCGGGCGGGTTGGTCCTGCTCTGGGTGGCCCTACTCATCGTGCTGCGGAGAACCCGGCTGGACGAGCTGCGCTTGCGCGAGGCCCTACGGTTGCTTCCTGACGTGCTAAGCCTGCTGCGGCGGCTGGCCCACGATCGCAGTCTCCCTCGTGGTGTGCGGGTGCGGCTAGCGTTGCTGCTGGCCTACCTGGCGTTCCCGATCGACCTGGTGCCGGACTTCATCCCGGTTGTGGGCTACGTCGACGATGCCATCGTCGTGGCGCTGGTGCTGCGCTCGGTGGTCCGCGCTGCTGGCACCGACGCGCTGGAACGGCACTGGGCGGGCGCTCCCGAGAGCCTGGCCGTGGTGCGTCGCCTGGCACGGGCCTGAGCCATGGGCGCCGGGTGCGACCCGCAGTTGTCCACTGTCCACCTTGGTGCTGCGTCGGCGTCACGTTCGTCCGTGCCGGTAGCCTCGGTTCGATCCGGCGCGGTTGGCGATCTGCGCCACCTTGCCCTGGGCGAACATCGGGTGGTCGATATGACTGCTCACCTAGCGTTCGCGCCCGCAAGTTCGTCGGGTTCAGGTCCGGGCGGTGGGTAGCACCTGCGCCAGTGGCGCGAAACCGGGCCTGACCAGCCCCGGCGACCCCGCTCCTGCACCACTGACCGCCTCGGGTCACGCGACTCAGGGCCTTGGCAGCTCCTACGCCACAGGAGTCACACCGGCAACAGCGTTGTGGAGTTCGGCCGGTGCGGGTGCGCGCTGGCCAGCAGTTCGGCACAGTGCTGATGCTCAGGTGACCAGAGTGGCTCAGGTGATCCGCCCGATACGAGGCTGACCTGGCAGCGGGTGCGCTCCCTGACGGACGCGCGTACCCCCGACGAACTAACGGAGATGCCCACTAGGCCACCGCTAGGCCTGGCCAGTCGACGGTCTCTTGGCACCTTGCTTGCTTGCGGGACTGCGGGCTGATCGCGTCCCGGGCAGAGGGCCGCGCCTCGTCGTACTCGCTCTCCCGACCTGAGCTGCTGAGCCTGATCGCCGCCGCCGAGATATTGCTCTCCGCCACCGGCGACGTAGTCATGCTTTGCCCCACCTATGGCGAACAAGCCGGCCAATGAGCAGCTTGACGATAGGTTCAGACCCAACCGAGGGCAGACGCCTGGGTCGAAGGGCGCAGCTGCTCGCCGCCACGTCGGTGTCCTACAACCTCATCAAGGCGGTCATCGCCATCACGGCGGGCACTCTCGCCGGATCGGTCGCCCTGGTCGGGTTCGGCCTCGACTCGGTAGTCGAGGTCTCCAGCGGCCTGGTCATCCTCTGGCAGTTCCGCCACCCGCTGCCGGAGTCCGCGAGCGGCAGCCGCTGCGAATCATCGCAGGCTCGTTCCTCGCCCTGGCCCCTATGTCACGGCGAGTCCGTTCGTGCCCTGGCCGGCGGCGCTGAGCCGGACGCTTCGCCGCTGGGGATCGGCCTGGCACGCGTATCATTGGCCGTGATGCCCTTCCTGTCCTGGGCGCAGTGGCGCACCGGCCGCCAGCTTGGTTCGAACGCTGTCGTGGCCGACGGCACCCCATACCCTGCTGTGCACCTACCTGTCGGCGGTGCTGCTCTGCGGACTGATCCTCAACGCCAACTGGGCTGGTCCTGGGCCGACCCGATCGCGGGGCTCGCCATCGCCGCAGTCGCGTTCAAGGAGGGTATCGGAGCGTGGCGAGGACGGGGATGCTGTGCCCCCAGCCTCGGACCTGTGGCACACGCTGGCACTCAGCGAGGCCCCAGCTGCGCGGATCGGTCAGCTCGACGCCTCATGCTCCGTAGTGGTACCAGCAGGCGGCTACTCGAATCTCGTCGTCACAGATCCGATAGACGAGTCGGTGTCATCCGTGATCCGGCGCACCAACATCTGAGTACGTCATGGTCTTCATCGCTCCACCGCCTCCATCACGTACAAAAACTGTACGTCAGCGACACTGTGCGGGCACGATGCCTCTCGGCGGCACGCCTCAGACGGCCCAGCGCCGGCGCACCGCGACCGGCTCGACGACGCCGAACCCGCGCAGCGGACGCGCCGTGAGCGCCCGCGTGTCGTACTCCTCGGGCGACAGCACCGCCGCCGTCACATGGTCGGTGATGACCCGGTTGCGGCGCGCGACGGTGGTCAGCCGGGAGGCGAGGTTCACTGGTGGACCGTAGACGTCACCGAGGCGGTTGAGGACCGTGCCGGTGGCCAGCCCGATCCGTACGTCGGGCAGCGTCGTGTCCGACCCGATCTGCTCCACGATGTCCACAGCGATGCCGACGGCTGCCGCCGCCGACTCCGCCACGAACAGCACCGAGTCCCCCAGCGTCTTGATCGTGCGGCCCCCGGCGGCGGCTATCACGTCGGTGCACCGTGACTCGAACGCCTCGACGAGCTCGGCGAGTGCGTCGTCGCCGATCCCGTTGCTCAGCTCTGTGAAGCCGACCAGGTCGGCGAACGCGACGGTGAGCTCGGCGGTCAGCAGGTCCTCCTCGGCGGCGCCGAGGGTCTCGACCCGCGCCACGGCGGCAGCGAGGTGCCGGCGCCACGCGTAGACCAGCAGCTCCTCGAACACCGGCGCCACCCCCTGCGCCATCGACACCGCGGACTCCAGGCGGCTCCCGGCGGTGCGCCGGGTCTCACCCTCGACGTACTCCGCCAAGGTGGAGACCTGCCAGTCCGCGAGCCGCGCCATCGTGTTGCCCAAGGCACGGGTCAGCCGGGTGGCCGTCTCCTGGTCGACCGCCCCGGTCGCGACCGCCTGCTGGACCAGGCGCAAGGCGTTCAGGTCGGCGGCGGTGAAGGCGACGGCCTCACCGGAGTCGGGGAAGCCGAGTGCCCTCCACAGCCGGCGCGCCTCCTCGAGGGTGACGCCGGCACCGTCGGCGACCTGTTGGCTGGTGAAGGCCGGGCGCTCGCGCAGCAACGCACCCTCGAGGTGTCCGCGCTCCGGCGGAGACTGCTCGGTGCCGGCCGGGTCGGGGGCGCCGATCATGTGTGCGGGGCAGGGCCCGCGAGTCCGGGTGCGCCGTCGTCATCCGATCCGTCCTGCACGTCGTGCACGAGGTCGGACAGGGTGCGGTGGACCTCTTCGACCCGCGGCACGTCGTGCAGCGTGAGCCCGGCCTGCTCGCTGGCCGCATAGATGATCAGCGTCCCGCAACCGAGGAACCGGTCGATGAGTTGCTTCTCGAAGGACACGTCGTTGATCCGGATCAACGGGATCACCCGGCCGGAGCGGGTGAAGACGCCGGTCTGCTCGATCAGGCGACGGTTCGTGACGCTGTACGTCGTGGTCAGCCACCGCAGGAACGGAGCGACGACCCAGATCAGCACGATCAGCACCGCAATCCCCAGGATGGCCCAGCCGAGGTACCGGCCGGTGTCCCCTTCCGGAGTGACGGCCCACAGGAAACCGGCCGCCAGGCAAGTCACCAGCAGGACGACCGCGGCCAGGAACAGCGCCTTGACATGGGTGCGGACGCTGAGGATCACGTGCTCACCCTCGGTGAGCAGCTTGCGCGAGACGGACATGGAGCGAATGGTGTCACGAACCGGTGCGCAGGTGTACGACCTCGCCCGCGCCGACGACCATGCGCCCGTCGGCCGACGCCACCACCAGCCGGCCGAGCTCGTCGATGCCGGTGGCCTGCCCGGTCACCTCCCCGCCGCCCGGCAGCTCCGCCCGTACCCGGATCCCGATGCTCGAGCACGCGTCGGTGTAGGCGTGGCGCAGCCAGGGTTGCGGGTCCCCGGCAGCGTCGCGCCAGGTCGCGTACGCCTCGCCGAGATGTAGCAGCAGGCCGACCAGCACCCGCTCGGGGTCGAGCTCGATGGCGTCCTCGAGGAGCAACGAGGTCGCGTGCGGCACCGGTAGCTGCTGGGCTGTCATCGAGACGTTGACCCCGATGCCGACAACAGCGGCCGGACCCGCCAACCCGTCCACCCGCTCGAGCAGGATGCCGGCCACCTTCTTTTCGCCGACCAGCACGTCGTTGGGCCACTTCAGGCGTGCCTCCACCCCGGTGACTGCCCGCAGCGCCGCCTGCACGGCGACGCCGGTGAGCAACGGCAACCACGGCCACCGGGCGGCGGGGACGGCGCCTGGGCGCAGCAGCACCGACACCGCCAGGCCGGAGCCGGACGCGGCCTCCCACCGGCGGTCCAAGCGTCCACGTCCCGCGCTCTGGTGCTCGGTCGCGACGACCAGGCCCTCAGGGGCACCGTCGCGCGCCGCAGCGGCGACGTCGGCGCTCGTGCTCGGAGTCGTGGCCGGCACCAACAGCCGGGTCCACGGCGCACCCGGTCGCCTCAACTGCGCCGCGATCCGGTCCGCGTCCATGTGCGTCAGCGTCGCAGTCCCGTCCCGGTCACCGGTCGCTAGGGTGGCGCCCGTGAGCGAATCCGCAGCGGACAGCCCGGCCGAACAGTTCGAGACGCCGCCGGACTCCATCGACATCCACACGACCGCGGGCAAGCTGGCCGACCTCGAGCGCCGGCTCGACGAGGCCGTGCACGCCGGCTCCGCGCGCGCAGTGGACAGGCAGCACGCCAAGGGCAAGCTGACCGCGCGCGAGCGGGTCGAGCGACTGCTCGACGACGGCTCCTTCGTCGAGATCGACGAGCTCGCCCGCCACCGCAGCACCGCCTTCGGCCTGCAGGATCGTCGCCCGTACGGCGACGGGGTCGTCACCGGCTACGGCACCGTCGACGGCCGCATGGTCTGTGTCTTCGCCCAGGACTTCACTGTCTTCGGCGGCAGCCTCGGCGAGGTCTACGGCGAGAAGATCTGCAAGGTGATGGACCTCGCGGTCAAGACCGGGTGCCCCATGGTCGGCATCAACGAGGGCGCCGGTGCACGCATCCAGGAGGGCGTCGTCTCCCTCGGGCTGTACGGCGAGATCTTTCGCCGCAACGTGCACGCCTCCGGCGTGGTCCCGCAGATCTCGCTGATCCTGGGGGCGTGCGCCGGCGGGCACGTGTACTCCCCCGCCGTCACCGACTTCACCGTGATGGTGGACGGCACGTCGCACATGTTCATCACCGGTCCGGACGTCATCCACACCGTCACCGGTGAGGACGTCACGATGGAGGAGCTCGGGGGCGCCCGCTCGCACAACACCAAGTCCGGCAACAGCCACTACATGGCAGCTGACGAGGACGACGCCATCGACTACGTGCGAGCGCTGCTGGGGTACCTGCCCAGCAACAACCTGGACGAGCCCCCTGCCTACGACGAACCGGCTGGTGACGAGCTCAGCGACACCGACCGGGCCCTGGACACGCTGGTCCCGGACTCGCCCAACCAGCCCTACGACATCCATGCCGCGATCGGGGCGGTCGTCGACGCCGGGGAGTTCCTCGAGGTGCATGCGATGTTCGCGGCCAACATCGTCGTCGGGTTCGGCCGGGTGGAGGGCCATAGCGTCGGCGTCGTGGCCAACCAGCCCCTGCAGCTCGCCGGCACGCTGGACATCGACGCCAGCGAGAAGGCAGCCCGCTTCGTACGGACCTGCGACGCCTTCAACATCCCGGTGCTCACGTTCGTCGACGTCCCCGGCTTCCTGCCCGGCACCGACCAGGAGTGGAACGGCATCATCCGGCGGGGGGCGAAGCTCATCTACGCCTACGCCGAGGCCACCGTGCCGCTGGTGACGGTCATCACCCGCAAGGCGTACGGCGGGGCGTACGACGTGATGGGCTCCAAGCACCTCGGGGCCGACCTCAACATCGCCTGGCCGACCGCCCAGATCGCGGTGATGGGCGCCCAGGGCGCGGTCAACATCCTCTATCGCAACGACATCAAGGGTGCCACCGACCCCGAGGCCAGGCGGGCGGAGCTGATCACCGAGTACGAGGACACGCTGGCCAACCCCTACGTCGCTGCCGAACGCGGGTACATCGACGCCGTCATCGCGCCACACGAGACCCGCCTCGAGGTGGTTCGCGCCCTGCGGTTGCTGCGGACCAAGCGAGAGATGCTGCCGCCCAAGAAGCACGGGAACATCCCGCTGTGAACACCGGGCAGGGTCGGGACGGCGATCGCCTGACGGTCGTGCGGGGGCTGCCGACGGACGCCGAGCTCGCCGCCCTGATCACCGTCGTCGCCGCCCGCTCCGCAGCACGCGGTGACCCCCTCGGCGAAGACGTCCGGACGCACAGCCGGTGGGCCGACCCCGCTCGGCGCCTCCGCCCGTCGCTACGGCCGGGTCGTGGCGCATGGGGAGGCTCCACCCAGTCGCACTGACCGCACCGATCATCGACAGGGGGACTGATGAGCACGAGCACAGCGCCGAACGGGTCCACCGGTCGCCTCGCCGCGCTCCTCGTGCTCGCCGCGCTGACGAGCATCGGTGGCTTCTGGTTGCTGCGCGACGCCCTCGTCGACGACGCGTTCATCACGCTCTCGTACGCACGCAATCTCGGCCTGCACGGGGAGTGGGCACTGATCCGGGGCCATGAGGCCAACACCGCGACGTCGCCGCTGAACGTGCTGCTGCTCGGTGCCCTCGTTGCCATCGTGCGCGAGCCGATGCTCGCCCTGGGGATCCTGCACGTCACGACCTGCGTGCTGTTGGCCCTGGGTCTGCGCGGGCTCGGGCAGAGCCTGGGCCTCGGGGACCGGGTCGCCTGGATCGCCACCCCGCTGCTGCTGCTCAACCCCCTGCTGGCCTCCTCGCTGGGGCTGGAGACCCTGCTCGTGGTCACCTTGCTGGTGCACATGGCCTGGGCTGCCACGCTCGGCGATCCCGTGCGCTTCGGCCTGGTCGCAGGTGTCTGCGTCTGGCTCCGGATGGACTCCGTGGTGCTGGTAGCTGTCCTGTTCCTCCTCACGCCGGCACTGCTGCGCGAGTGGTGGAAGGCAGTCGGGCTCGCTGCCATGGTCGTCCTGCCGTGGCTCGCCTTCAGCTGGGTGGCCCTCGGCTCCGCGGTCCCCGACACCTTGGTGATCAAGCAGGCCGCACCGTTCGGGGAGTTCGCCACGGGGCTGTTCAGCCGGTGGGGCGACAGCTACCCGGACGCGGTGCTGGCGTCGTCAGTGCCGGCCCTGGTCGGGATCGTGGCCGCGCTCGGCTGGTGGTGGTGGCGCGACCGGCTGGCCGGCCGCTCGCCGGTGGTACCCGCTCTCGCAACGGCCGGTGCGGCGCACTTCGCTGCCATCTGGCTGCTCGGCGTGGCCCCCTACTTCTGGTACTACGGGCCGACGGTGGCAGCGCTGACGCTGGTCGCGGCGGTCGCCGCGGCAACGGTGCTCGGATCGGCCCTGCCGATCCGGCGCCGAGTGGGTCTGGCCGCGCTGGGTGCGGTCGGCCTGGTCATGGCCTACCCCTGGGTGCAGGACCTGCGTACGCGTGCACCGCTGGGCGCCATGCCGATTCACGGCAACTGGGCACTTCCGGCCCAGTACGAGATGATCGGTGCCGAGCTGGGCCGACAGGTCGGTGATGCCGGTGTCCGCGGGCCCGGTGAGATCGGCAGCCTCGCCTATCACTGCGAGTGCGCCATGAGCGACAAGTTCAGCGATCGCAGCCGTATCGTCGACCTCATCGACGAGCGTGCCGCGTCGTCGTGGTTGTTCAGGCTGAACTACCACTTCCTGGACCGGGAGGAGATCGAACCGATCGTGGTCGAGTACCGGTTGGGTTGGCGGAGCGGCCCGGACCCGACGTCGAGGGGGTGGGACGTCCGAGGTCGTCCGGGGAGCAGCCGACGCGACGGTCACTTCAGGTTGACCCCGACCGGCCCGGCCACGGGGAAGCTACCGTGACGAGCGAGTCGGTCCGCGACGCGGCAACCGCCCCCGACCCGCGTCGTATATCGCCGCTGCTGCGCGCCATGCGTCCCCGCCAGTGGGTGAAGAACGTGCTGGTCCTCGCCGCGCCGCTGGCTGCCGGACGTATCGGTGACGCGGACGTGCTGATGACCACGGGCCTGGCGTTCGTCGTGTTCTGCGCCGCCTCGGCCGCGGTCTATCTCGGCAACGACGTGCGCGACGCGGAGGAGGACCGGCGGCACCCGATCAAGCAGCACCGCCCGGTCGCCGCCGGCACGTTGGCGCCCGCCACGGCCCTCATCGCCTCCGGCGTGCTCGCCGTGGTCTCGACGGGGGCAGGGATCCTGGTCGCGCTGGATTTCGGCATCACGGTGGCCGTCTACCTCGCGGTCCAGGCGTCCTACACCCTCGGCCTCAAGCACCAGCCGGTCATCGATCTCGCCTGCGTGGCCTCGGGCTTCCTGCTGCGCGCTGTCGCCGGCGGCGTCGCCAGCGGCATCGCCCTGTCACCGTGGTTCCTGCTGGTGGCCTCGTTCGGGTCGCTGTTCATGGTGGCCGGCAAGCGATTCTCCGAGGTCTACACCCTCGGCGCCGCCGCGGAGACCCGCCGATCGCTGCACGGCTACTCCGAGTCCTACCTGCGCTTCGTCTGGAGCATGGCGGCCTCGGTGACCGTGCTGGCGTACAGCCTGTGGGCCTTCACCGAGGCCGGTGGCCACGGTGACCCGCCGTGGGCAGAGCTGTCGGTCGCGCCGTTCGTAGTGGGCATGTTGCGCTACGCCGTGGACATCGACCGCGGCAGTGCGGGTGCACCCGAGGACATCGTGCTCGAGGACCGGGTGCTCCAGGTGCTGGGCCTGATGTGGAGCGTCATGGTCGCGCTCGTGGTGTACGCCCGGTGACCGAGCACCCCGGCTGCGGTCCTCGTCGGTTGAGCGGATGGGGGCGTACCGCGCCGTCGACCGCGTACGTACGCGAGGTCCGCGACCCGGCCGATATCGTGGCCGCGGTGCGGGGGGCGGACCGTCGCGGTGTCCTGGCCCGTGGGCTCGGCCGCAGCTACGGTGACGCCGCGCAGAACGCGGGCGGCCTGGTCCTCGACATGACGACATTGGCCCAGGTGCACCACGTCGACGCCGCGACCGGTCTGGTCGAGGTCGACGCCGGTGTCAGCCTCGACACGCTCATGCGGGTGCTGCTGCCGTTCGGGCTGTGGGTGCCGGTGCTTCCGGGCACGCGTCAGGTCAGCGTGGGCGGGGCGGTCGCCGCCGACGTCCACGGCAAGAACCACCACGTCGCCGGCTCGTTCGGCTCGCACGTACGCAGCCTGGAGCTCGTCACGGCGGACGGGACCCTGCACCGCGTCGACCCCGAGCACCCGCTGTTCTGGGCCACGGTCGGCGGCATGGGGCTCACCGGGGTGATCGTCCGGGCCACCATCGCCTGCCGCCGGGTCGAGTCGGCGTTCCTGCTCGTCGACACCGAGCGTGCCGGTGACCTCGAGGACCTGATGGCACGCCTGTCCGCCGACGACGCCGCATACCCGTACTCGGTCTCCTGGTTCGACTCGATCGCCACCGGGCGCCGGCTCGGCCGGGCCGTCATCACCCGGGGGCGCAACGCGCTGCTCGAGGAGCTCCCGCCAGCCCTGGCCGCTCGACCGCTGGACATGGGCGCACGTCGGCGTGCCACCCTGCCGGCGGTGTTCCCGCCGGGATTGGTCAACCGGGCATCCGGGCGCATCTTTAACGAGCTGTGGTTCCGGGCTGCGCCTCGCCTGCGCCGCGGCGAGGTGCAGGACGTCACTCGCTTCTTCCACCCCCTCGACGTGGTGGGCAGCTGGAACCATGTCTACGGTCCCCGCGGCTTGTGCCAGTACCAGTTCGTGGTGCCCTTCGGCGCGGAGGACGCGTTGCGCGAGGCGGTCGGACTCATCGCGTCCTCCGGGCACGTCTCGTGCCTGAACGTGCTCAAGCGCTTCGGTCCCGGCAACGCCGGCCTGCTGTCGTTCCCCACCCCCGGCTGGACGCTGGCGGTCGACCTGCCCGTACGCCCGGGCCTCGACCGGCTCTTCGCCGCGCTCGACGCGCTGGTGCTCGAGGCCGGTGGTCGGCTGTACCTCGCCAAGGACTCCCGCGCGTCGGCCGGAACCGTGGCCCGGATGTACCCACGGCTGGAGGAGTTCCGCGCGGCGCGTGCCAGGGTGGATCCCGCCGGTGTGTTCGTCTCCGACCTCGCGCGGCGGCTTTCGCTCACCGACGCCCCGATCCTCTGACAGGAGCTCCCCGTGATCGACTCCCTCGGCGCCCCGCAGACCCTGTTCCTCCTCGGGGGCACGTCCGACATCGCCCTGGCGATCGCCCGTGCGTACGCCCGGCATGCTCCGTTGCGCGTCGTGCTGGCCGCGCGGCACACGTCCCGTCGCGACGAGGCGGTCAGGTCGCTGCAGGCGCTCGGCTGCGCCGTCGAGGCGCTCGACTTCGACGCGCGAGCGACGCAGACCCACGCCGACGTGGTGACCGCTGCGGCCAATGGCGGCGACCTCGACATCAGTGTGGTGGCGTACGGGGTGCTGGGGGATCCCGAGCAGGCATGGACCGACGTGCCCAGCGGGGTCGAGCTCGCCGAGGTCAACTACGTGGGACCGGTCGCCACCGGGATCGCCCTCGGGGCACAGATACGCGAGCAGGGGCACGGCGTCGTGGTCGCGCTGTCCAGCGTGGCCGGCGAACGCCCCCGCCGCTCCAACTTCGTCTACGGCTCCACCAAGGCCGGCTTCGACGCGTTCTACACCGGGCTCGGAGAGGCGCTGCGCGGGCTCGGCGGTCGGGTGCTCGTCGTACGTCCCGGGTTCGTGCGGTCCAAGATGACCGACGGGCTCCGCCCCGCCCCGCTCGCTGCCACCCCGGACCAGGTCGCGCAAGCTGTCGTCGACGCGGTGGCCTCGGGCGCCGAGCAGGTCTGGGTCCCCCGGACGCTGCGCGCGGTCATGTCCGGCCTTCGGCACCTGCCGAGGCCGGTGTTTCGCCGGTTGCCGATCTGATGGTGAGCGCCGAGGGGGCAGGGATGGCTGACCGGCTGCGCCTGGTGCTGGCGTCCGCGTCGAGCGGCCGGCTGGCCGCGCTGCGGGCAGCCGGGCTCGACCCGGAGGTGGTGCCCTCCGGTGTCGACGAGAGCCAGGTCGGTCGCCGTACGCCCGCTGAGCTGGCCCGGACGCTGGCCATGCTCAAGTGCCATGCCGTCGCCGGTCGGCTCGCGCTCGAGGGTCCGACGATCGTGCTCGGATGCGACTCAGTGCTCGAGATCGACGCAGCCGTGCACGGCAAGCCCGGCGACGCGGCGGCCGCGCGCCGGCGCTGGCTCTCGATGCGGGGGCGGGCCGGCGTCCTGCATTCCGGCCTGTGCGTCCAGCTGCTGGGTGCCGGCCGTACCCGTGAGGAGGTCGGCGTCGGATCGACCACCGTGCACTTCGCGAACGTGTCCGACGACGAGATCGACGCGTACGTGGCGACCGGGGAGCCGCTCGGTGTCGCTGGAGCCTTCACCCTCGACGGCCTCGGTGGCCCCTTCGTCGAGGGCATCGAGGGCGACCCGAGCAACGTCGTGGGGATCAGCCTGCCACTGCTGCGCCGGCTGCTGATCGAGCTCGGCATCGCATGGCCCTCGCTGTGGCGCCGCGCCTGACTTGGATCGACGATGCTCAGGAGTCGCCGGGCCGGCCACACGACAGGAAGACGTGGGTGTACGGGATCCGCAGCAGGTCGTGGTGCACCGCGACCCGCACCTCGGCGAACACGCGGCTGGCGAGCGCTTCGTACTTCTCCGGGGTGAGGATGCTCTGTCCCCGGTCCCGGCTGACGACGAACCTCGCCGCACGCGACATGTCCGGGGTGTACGCGGCGTCGAGGGTCACCAGCCGGCCGCCCTCGGCGAGCACACCGGACGCGACGTCGAACAGGTGCAGGGCCTCGTCCTCGTCGATGTGGTGCAGGAGGCTCTTGGCGATGACGACGTCGAACTCACCGAGCTCATCGGCATCGAGGTCTCCCACCCGGCCCACGAAGAACCGGCCGCGGTCGCCGAACTGACGCCTGGCCGAATCGATGTACGCCGGGCTCAGGTCGACACCGGTGTACGCAACGCCCGGTAGGTAGCTGAGCAGGTTGCCCGGACCGCAGCCGATGTCGAGGACCCGCAGGCCTGCCCGGGGACGCACGTAGGTGTCGACGAGCTCACGGCGGACGCGGGGGGATCCCACGATCCGCTGGAAGGTCTCGTACACGAGCGGGATCGAGAGGACGGACCGCACACCCCGCGTCGTCTGGGCCACCCTGTCCACCTTAGCCCTAGACGCGTTCATCGGTCGGGGTCGTCCTTGTCGTCCGGGGTCACGCCCGTCTACTCACTCCACCGGCAGGCCGAGCCCCCGGGCGATGAGCAGGCGCTGCACCTCGCTGGTGCCCTCGCCGATCTCGAGGATCTTCGCGTCCCGGTAGAAGCGCGCGACGGGGTACTCCTCCATGAAGCCGTATCCGCCGAACACCTGGGTGGCGATCCGCGTAGCCGTGACGGCCGACTCGCTGGCGTACAGCTTGGCGACCGACGCGGCCTGCTTGAACGCTGCGACGCGGGCCCGGTCGCTGGGCACGGCACCGGAGTCGAGCGCATCCTTCATCGCCGCCGCCTTGTACGTGAGCCCCCGCGCGGCGTCGGCCATCACGGCGAGGTCGGCGACCTGGAAGGCCACGCCCTGCTTGCGCCCGATCGGGCCGCCCATCGTCTGCCGCTGCCCCGCGTACTCCACGGCCATCTGCAGGCAGGCCTCGATGCAGCCGACTGCCAGCGCAGCGATCGCGACCCTCCCGTCGTCGAGGGTGGCGAGGAACTGAGCGAGACCGCGTCCCTGCTGACCGAGCAGGTGGTCCTCGGGCACCCGGACCCCGTCGAAGCTGAGCGGGTGGGTGTCCGAGCAGTGCCATCCGAGCTTGTCGTACGCCGGCTCTACCGTGAGCCCGGGAGTTCCCACCGGGAGGATGATCGAGGAGATCTCGGCACGGCCGTCCGCGCGGGTGCCGGTGCGCGCGGTCACCGTGACGACGGAGGTGATGTCGGTGCCGGAGTTGGTGATGAACTGCTTGGACCCGTCCACGACCCACTCGCCGTCGTCGAGCACGGCCCGGGTCCGGGTCGCCCCGGCGTCGGAACCGGCGCCCGGTTCGGTGAGCCCGAAGCCGGCCAGGGCGCGGCCGGCCACCAGGTCGGGTAGCCAGCGCGCCTGCTGCTCGTCGTCGCCGAAGGTCAGGATCGGGTTGATGCCGAGCCCGACCGCCGCCTCCAGCGTGATGCCGAGTGCCTGGTCGACCCGGCCGATCTCCTCGATCGCCACGCACAGACTGGTGAAGTCGCCACCGGCGCCGCCGTACTCCTCCGGGGCGGTCAGGCCGAACAGACCCATCTCACCCATGGCTCGCACGACCTCGAGGGGGAGGTGGTGGTCGCGGTCCCACTGGGCGATGTGTGGGGCGATCTCGCTGCGGGCGAAGGCCCGCACGCTCGCGCGGAACTCCTCGTGCTCGCGCGACAGGCCGAAGGCGGTTCCGGTCGACAGGTCGGAGGTCGCGGACATGGGTTGGTCTCCTGCGAGATCAGATAGGCGGTGCGACAACGCTTACGTAAACGTAAGTCGCTTCGGTCTACCGTACGATGCGTTGCCCGTGGACCACAAGGAGGAGCCGGTGCATGATCCGGGCAGCGCGTCGCAGGCCCCTGAGCCCACCTGGTCGATCACCGAGCTCGCCGAGGAGTTCGACGTCACGCTGCGCACCATCCGGTTCTACGAGGACCGAAGGCTCATCACGCCTGAGCGGCGTGGGACCACGCGGATCTTCCACGCTCGTGACCGCATCCGTCTGGCGCTGGTCCTGCGTGGGAAGCGGCTCGGTTTCAGCCTCGAGCAGATCTCACACATCATCGGGATGTACGACGCGGAACCGGGCGAGACCGGCCAGCTGCACTACCTGCTGAAGCAGATCGCCACTCGCCGGGCCGAGCTGGAGCTGCGTCGCCGCGACATCGAGGAGACGCTCGCCGAGCTGGCCGAGGTGGAGCGGCGCTGCCGCGAGGACTTGGCCGCACTCAACGGGTGACGTCCCCACAACGCCCCGTCCTAGACTCAGGCGTCGTCCGCGAGCACGAGGGAGCCAGCAGTGAGCAAGCACGAGGATCGTCGACCGCTGGTCAAGGTGCTCGTCGCCAACCGAGGCGAGATCGCCGTCCGGATCGTGCGTGCCTGCAAGGACGCCGGGATCGGTTCCGTCGTGATCTACGCCGAGCCCGACCGTGACGCGCTGTTCGTGCGGTTGGCTGACGAGGCGTACTCCCTCGACGGCGCGACGCCGGGTGACTCCTACCTCTGCATCGACAAGATCCTGGACGTGGCCCGGCGCAGCGACGCCGACAGCGTGCACCCCGGCTACGGCTTCCTCGCCGAGAATGCCGACTTTGCCCGGGCGGTGATCGACGCCGACCTGACCTGGATCGGACCTCCACCGGGGGCGATCGACTCACTCGGCGACAAGGTGAAGGCCCGCCACATCGCCGAGAAGGTCGGTGCCCCGCTGGTGCCGGGCACCGCCGACCCGGTCGCCAGTGCCGATGAGGTGGTGACCTTCGCCGAGGAGCACGGTCTGCCGATCGCGATCAAGGCGGCCTTCGGCGGTGGCGGGCGTGGGCTCAAGGTGGCCCGCGACATGGAGTCGGTCACCGAGCAGTACGAGTCGGCGGTGCGCGAGGCGGTCGGCGCGTTCGGTCGTGGCGAGTGCTTCGTCGAGCGCTACCTCGACAAGCCGCGCCATGTCGAGACCCAGTGCCTGGCCGACACCCACGGCAACGTCGTGGTCGTCTCCACCCGCGACTGCTCGCTGCAGCGGCGCCACCAGAAGCTGGTCGAGGAGGCGCCGGCGCCGTTCCTGTCCGAGGAGCAGGTCAGCACGCTGTACGAGTCGAGCAAGGCGATCATGCGCGAGGCGGGCTACGTGGGGGCGGGTACGTGTGAGTTCCTCGTCGGCCAGGACGGCGTCATCAGCTTCCTCGAGGTCAACACCCGGCTGCAGGTCGAGCACCCGGTCTCCGAGGAGGTCTCCGGCATCGACCTGGTCCGCGAGATGTTCCGCATCGCCGCCGGTGAGGAGCTCGGCTACGACGACCCCGCGGTGCGCGGCCACTGCATCGAGTACCGCATCAACGCCGAGGACGGCGGCCGTGGCTTCCTGCCGGCACCCGGGACCCTGACCCGCTGGAGCGCCCCGTCCGGCCCTGGCGTGCGGATCGACGGCGGGTACGAACAGGGCGAGACGGTCCCCGGCGCGTTCGACTCGCTGGTCGCCAAGCTGATCGTGTCCGGCGCCTCGCGTGAGCAGGTGCTGGAGCGCTCTCGGCGCGCCCTGTCCGAGTTCGTCGTCGACGGCATGCCCACCGTCATCCCGTTCCACCGCGCCGTGGTCGACGACCCGGCATACATCGGTGACGGCACCTCGTTCGGCGTCTTCACGTCGTGGATAGAGACGAAGTTCGACAACCAGCTCGAGCCCTACACCGGGGGTACCGAGGCGAACGAGCCGCTCGAGCGGGAAAGCGTCGTGGTCGAGGTCGGCGGCAAGCGCCTCGAGGTGCGCCTGCCGGTCGGCCTCGGCGCCACCGGCCGCACCGAGGTCAAGAAGCCGCCGAGGCGTGGCGGCGCCACGGGCTCCGGCGCAGGTGCCGGCGGCGACACTCTCACCTCGCCGATGCAGGGCACCATCATCAAGGTGGCCGTCGGCGAGGGTGACACGGTCGCCGAGGGTGACCTGGTCGTCGTCCTCGAGGCGATGAAGATGGAACAGCCACTCAAGGCACACAAGGCAGGTACGGTCACCGAGCTCTCCGCCGAGGTGGGTGCCACGGTGACGTCGGGCGGCTCGCTGTGCAGGATCGTCGACGCGGACGGCTGAGCCGCCAGACCGGTGCCTGTGCTGACCCCGCCCCCCGACCGGCCCACAGCCGAGGTGATCGCGCGCGCACTCGAGGTGGACGGCGTCTACGTCCAATCCTCGCTGGAGGAACAGGTGGGGTCCCGGCAGGAATCTCGGATCGAGGACGCAGTCGCGGCGACCCCCTACCCGGTCAAGGTCGCAGTGGTCCGGTCGCACGCCGGAGCGGATGCCGGTGCAGTCCTGGCCCAGCTGCACCGGGTGGCCCTGCGTGACCTGACCGTGGACCCTGCCGTCTACCTCGGGGTGGACCTCGTCGCAGGCAGCCTGACCGCCCGCCAGTTCGACATCACGACGCCGGCCGGCCAGGCGATCGCCGTGGCGTCAGATCGGGCGCCGGGCGACGTCGGGCGTCAGTTGGTCATCGCCACGACGCTGCTGGCCGACAGCCGGGCGCAGCAGGCGTACGACCGGCTGCTCGAGGTGACAGAGACCCCCGTGCGGTCAGCACCGGCACAACCACCGGCCGATCCGGCCCCCCAACCTGCGCCTAGCGGTTTCGACCTGCCGGCGGTGTTGATCACACTGGTCGTGCTGACGGCGGCCCTGGTGTCGGCCCGATGGAGTCGACAGCGTGCCGGTGAGTGACTCAGCGGTGCACGTTCCTGGGCGCTGTTGCCCGTCGGGCGGTCAGCTCGGCCTCGATCGCGTCGAGCTCCTCGGTGCCGAGCAGGCCGTTGTCCAGCAGGTAGTCGCCGAGCAGGCCGGTCTTGTCGCCGCCGGGGTGCAGGTCGACGGCGCGCAGTGCCTGGTCCAGCCAGGTCGTGAGCTGGCCCTTGCTGACCGACTCGAGGCCGAACCACGCCTCGCAGGCGCTCTCGAGCTGCTTGCGCAGGGTCTGGCCGTACGGGTTGTCACGCTTGGCCTGTCGGGTCAGCACGGCGGCGAGCGCGGCGACGCTGAGCCACTCGCGGCCGGGAGCCGGCGTCATGACGTCGCGCAGCATCCACTTCGGTCGGGTGTGCTGCGGGTCGTGGCCGGGCGCCGGTGCTGCAGCCGGGAGCGGTGTCTCCAGCGAGATGCTCACCACCGCACCGGCACTCGTGTGCACCACGATGTCCAGTGGCGCGTGCTGCAGCAGCACCCGCTCACCGCGGTGCAGGATCGCGGCGACACCGCCATCGACGCGGCTGACCCGGACGGACCCGACGCTCTGCAGGCTCAGCACCTCGATCAGGCCCATCGGCGTCACGGCCACGGTCACGGCATGGCGGGACAGGGTGCGGTCCTCGGAGGCGACCACGTCGATCTCCCGGCCGCCACCGCGACCGACCCGCAGGCCGGCACCACGCCGGAGCTCGGCGCTGCGGTCCACACCGTCGTCGCAGTGCACTGTCACCACGGCCATCCCGTGTTCACCTCCGGGCGCCGAGTGTAGTAAGCGACGCGTACCCCGTCGCGAGAACTTGTTCTCCCGGGACTGGATCATCACCCGTGCCCGGCCTGACAGTGGGACAACCTGATCGTCTCGAGTGGGTGAGCGCGGCGTACCTGCCCGTGCGGAACGGAGAGCACCATGCCCGAATCCGTCACTCTGATCGTCCTCGGCGTCATCGTCGTCGGCCTTCTGTCCAGCCTGTGGTTCCTGCAGCGTCGGTGGGCCCTCGACTCGGTCGGCCAAGCGGTCGGCGAAGCCGCCTCACGGCTGGTCCCCACGCCGGTGCGCACCCGGTCCAGCCTGCGTCGCCGGTTCGCTCGCGCGGTCACCGCCCAGCGGGTGCTGATGCCCAGCGGACAGGTGGTGGCAGCGACGCGCCTGCACCTGCGCATCGCACCCGAGGACGTGAGCCGACTGACCGTGGGCGACGACCTGGACGCGCTCGCGCTGGACGCCGCCACGATGTACCTACGCCACGCACAGCGGGAGTCGTGGCAGGTGCTCACGGCACCGGAGGTCACCATCAGCATCGACCCGGTGCTGCGCTCCGGGTGGATCCCGCTGGCACAGGTCACTCGCGCCCGGCTCGACGACGTCGACGGCCGGGCGACCGCGGCCCTGACGGAGCCGGGCGAGCTCGAGTCGCCGTCCAGCCGGCCGGACCACACGTACTCCCCATGGCATGTTGGCACTGCCCATGGGACGCAAACCATGGGCAGTGAGGTTTACCAGGGGACCCTGGTAAACCGGGAGGAGGAACCCGGGGTGGACGCCACGGTGCTCACCCGCACCGACGCGACCGTGTTGTCGCCGGTTCCCCGGGCGGCTGCGCTGGTGCTGGCCGAGACCGACTCGGCCCGGACGTACGAGATCGCCTCGACCGGAGGCACTGTCGGTCGCTTGTCCGGATGCACCGTGGTCCTGGACGACCCGGCCGTCTCGCGTGAGCACGCTCGGATCGAGCGCCGCAACGGCGGCTGGTGGCTCATCGACCTCGGATCCAGCAACGGGACGTACGTCAACGCGGAGCGCCTCGCGCGCCGGCAGGCACGCGAGCTGCACGTCGGCGACGAGGTCCGTTTCACCGGCGAGGGCTGCACGCTGCGCGTACGGATGCCGCTCACGGCGATCTGAGTGTGAGAGCGTCGTGGCCCGCAACGGGGGAGGCGGGCAGCGAGCCGCACGCTAGGTTGGGCACGCTGCCCCGGCGCCGTGGCGGTCACCCGCCTGGTTGCTGTCCACCCGGAGGCTCGCTTGTTCGCCAAGGTCCTGATCGCCAACCGCGGTGAGATCGCGATCCGTGCCTCTCGGGCCGCCTACGAGCTGGGCGTCCGCACGGTCGCGGTCTTCCCGTACGAGGACCGCGGGTCCGAGCACCGGCTCAAGGCGGACGAGGCGTACGAGATCGGTGAACGCGGCCACCCGGTGCGCGCCTACCTCGACCCACAGGGCATCGTCGCGGTCGCGGTGAGTGCAGGAGCCGACGCGGTCTACCCCGGGTACGGTTTCCTGTCGGAGAACCCTCAGCTCGCCCAGGCGTGCACGGACGCTGGGATCACGTTCATCGGTCCGAGCGTCGACGTCCTGAGGCTGACCGGCCACAAGTCACGCGCCATCGCCGCTGCCGAGGCTGCCGGCGTGCCGGTGCTGCAGTCCACCGACCCCGGCACCGACGTCGACGAGCTGATCAGCGAAACCGAGGGCATGGCGTACCCGTTGTTCGTCAAGGCAGTCGCCGGCGGTGGCGGCCGTGGCATGCGTCGGGTGGACGCCGAGGACGAGCTGCGGGAGTCGCTGCAGGCAGCGATGCGCGAGGCGGACGGTGCCTTCGGGGATCCGACGGTGTTCATCGAGCAGGCCGTGGTCGAACCGCGCCACATCGAGGTGCAGGTGCTCGGCGACCGCGAGGGCAACGCCGTGCACCTCTTCGAGCGGGACTGCTCGGTGCAGCGCCGGCACCAGAAGGTCGTGGAGATCGCTCCCGCGCCACACCTCGACCCAGCGCTGCGTGAACGGCTCTGCGCCGACGCGATCCGGTTCGCGACGTCCATCGACTACACCTGCGCCGGGACGGTGGAGTTCCTCGTCGACCGCGACGGCCAGCATGTGTTCATCGAGATGAACCCACGCATCCAGGTCGAGCACACGGTGACCGAGGAGGTCACCGACGTCGACCTCGTCCAGGCACAGCTGCGCATCGCCTCCGGCGAGACACTCGCAGACCTCGGGCTCAGCCAGGACACCATCGTGCTGCGCGGCGCCGCCCTGCAGTGTCGGATCACCACGGAGGACCCGGCCAACGACTTCCGCCCCGACACCGGCCGGATCTCCACGTACCGCTCCCCCGGCGGCGCAGGGGTACGGCTCGACGGTGGGACCACGTACACCGGTGCCGAGGTCAGCGCCTACTTCGACTCGCTGCTGACCAAGCTCACCTGCCGCGGGCCGACGTTCGACTCGGCAGTGGAGCGTGCGCAACGGGCGATCGCGGAGTTCCGTATCCGTGGCGTGCACACCAACATCCCGTTCCTGCAGGCGCTGCTGGCGCACGAGGACCTCAAGGCCGGCCGCATCACGACCTCGTTCATCGATGAGAATCCTCAGCTGTTGACCCAGAACGTCTCCGCCGACCGAGGCACCCGGCTCTTGCGCTACCTCGCCGGCGTGACGGTGAACCGACCACACGGTGCGGCTCCGGCCGGTGTCGACCCGGTCGACAAGCTGCCCGAGCTCGACCTGTCCAAGACTCCCGCACACGGCAGCCGCCAGCAGCTGCTGGCGCTGGGTCCGGAGGGGTTCGCGACGGCACTGCGCGAGCGCGTCGGCGTCGGTGTCACCGACACGACGTTCCGTGACGCGCACCAGTCGCTGCTCGCCACCCGGGTCCGCACCGCGGACCTGGTGGGGGCCGCCCACCACGTCGCACGCAGCACCCCGCAGCTGTGGTCGATCGAGGCGTGGGGCGGCGCGACGTACGACGTCGCCCTGCGCTTCCTCAAGGAGGACCCGTGGGAGCGCCTCGCCGAGCTGCGCGAGGCGGTGCCCAACATCTGTCTGCAGATGCTGCTGCGCGGGCGCAACACGGTCGGCTACACGCCGTACCCCACCGAGGTGACCCGCGCGTTCGTCGAGCAGGCGGCGCAGACCGGAATTGACGTCTTCCGGGTCTTCGACGCGCTCAACGACGTCGAGCAGATGCGTCCGGCGATCGAGGCAGTACGCGAGAACGGCCGGTCCGTCGCCGAGGTCGCGCTGTGCTACACCGGCGACCTGGGCGACCCGGACGAGCCGCTGTACACCCTCGACTACTACCTCGACCTGGCCGAGCGGATCGTGGACGCGGGTGCGCACGTGCTCGCGATCAAGGACATGGCCGGTCTGTTGCGCGCACCGGCCGCGCGCCGGCTCGTCACCGCCCTGCGGGAGCGGTTCGACCTGCCGCTGCACCTGCACACCCACGACACACCTGGCGGTCAGCTCGCGACGCTGACCGCGGCGATCGATGCGGGCGTGGACGCGGTCGACGCCGCCAGCGCCTCCATGGCCGGCACCACCTCGCAGCCGGCCCTGTCCGCGCTGGTAGCGGCCACCCGGGGCACCGAGCGCGAGACCGGCCTGGACCTGCAAGCAGTCTGCGACCTCGAGCCCTACTGGGAAGCGGTGCGCCGGCTGTACGCGCCCTTCGAGTCCGGGCTGCTCGCGCCCACCGGTCGGGTCTACCGCCACGAGATCCCCGGCGGTCAGCTGTCCAACCTGCGCCAGCAGGCGATCTCGCTCGGGCTCGGGGAGAAGTTCGAGCAGATCGAGAACACGTACGCGGCGGCCAACGAGATCCTCGGCAACATCGTCAAGGTCACCCCGTCGAGCAAGGTCGTGGGTGACCTAGCCCTCCACCTGGTGGCGGTGGGTGCCGACCCCACTGAGTTCGAGGCCGAACCGGGCAGGTTCGACGTGCCCGACTCCGTCATCGGGTTCCTCTCCGGTGAGCTCGGTGACCCGCCCGGGGGCTGGCCCGAGCCGTTCCGCACGAAGGCGCTGGAGGGTCGCTCGACCGCGCGTTCGGCGCCCCAGCTGGATAACGAGGATCGCGCCGGTCTCATCGACACGCCCCGGTCCACCCTCAACCGGTTGCTGTTCCCCGGTCCCACCCAGGACTTCGAGCAGGCGCGCGCCGACTTCAGCGACCTGTCCGCCCTTCCGACGCGCGCGTTCTTCTACGGCCTGGACACCGAACGCGACACCGAGGTGGTGATCGAGGAGGGCAAGACGCTGATTCTCGGTATCGAAGCCATCAGCGAGGCAGACGAGCGCGGCCTGCGCTCAGTCATGTGCACGATCAACGGGCAGCTGCGTCCGGTCACCGTGCGGGACAGGTCGGTGTCCAGTGACGTCACGGCCGCCGAGAAGGCGGATGCGGCGAACCCGCAGCACGTCGCGGTGCCCTTCGCCGGTGTCGTCACGCCGTCGGTCGCGGTCGGTGACCCGGTGCAGGCCGGTCAGGCGGTGGCCGGCATCGAGGCCATGAAGATGGAGGCGACGATCACCACCCCGGTGGCCGGCACCGTCGAACGTCTGGTGATCGAGGCCACCCGGCAGGCCGAGGGTGGCGACCTGCTGTGCGTGCTCGGCGACACCGAGGGCTGAGTCAGGGGGCGCTGTCAGTCGAACCCCACGGTGAGTTCGCCGGATTTCCTGTGCAGCGTGATCCGGCCGTGCTGGAACGTCACCCGCTCGCG